>CAJOQA010000015.1 GCA_905236465.1 uncultured Treponema sp. | reverse complement strand
TCTTTCTTTAAATCTAGATGCTAATGAAGAAAAAGTTGAGCAAGAAGAGAAAAAGGAAAGCAACTTTTCTGACCCCTCTGATGAATTTGATGTAGACAGTCTTTTAAATTCTATAGAAGATGAGAACGGTAACACCGTAAAAATTGAGGAAACAACACAAGAAATAGTTGAAGACTCCCCTACTGAGGAAATAACTGAAGTTTCAACAGATGAGGTTTCAGTTGATGAAGTTTCTGAAGAGACTAGTGTTGAAGAAAGCCCTATTGAAGAAAAGACACTAGAGGAACCGACTGTTGAAGCCCACCCTATAGAAGAAGAGACAAGTAAGGAGACAACTGTAGAAGAAAGTCCTGTAGAAGAGAAAACCACTGATTTTACAGAGCAAGATGAAAATACTGGAAATGAAAGTCCTAGTTTTTCTATGCCAAGTTTTGAGATGCCGGACTTTAGCTCAACCGATGTATTTTCAGATACAGAGGAAAGTCAAGTTACGGAAGAGCCCCTTATAGAAGATTCAGGAACAGAAGAAGCTGAAAAAACTGCCATAAATGAAATATTTGACAAAAAAGATGAAGAAATTTTCAATAATGATATTGACGAATCGTCAAATTCAGTTGAAAATAGTAGTATAAGCCTACCTGAAGCTGGTGTAGCTACTGCCCTTGCAGAAGGTATGATTGAAGAACAAAATACAGAACTTGATGGAGAAGAAAATATGGATGATACAAAGTCTTTTGCAGATGGCAGCAACGAAGTTCTTAACAGAATTGTAGAAGATTTAAAAGAACTGAAAAATGAAATCAATAGTCTAAGGGCTGATTTTGAAGATTTCAAGAGAAGCGGAAGCAATCCTGTAGCAGAGCCAGAAGTTTCAGCTGAAACTGATATAACACAGGAGCAGGAAGAAGAAGAACCCACTGTAGGTCAGGTGGAAAGCGGTGGCTCCTTTGGTGATGACGATGGCGATGTAGCCTTAAGCGGTGACGAGCTTAGTAACATTCTTAGCAACGCAGAAATGAATGTTGAAGAAGCCGAGCAAATTGAAGCAGAAGATGACGTCCGTGAAAATATACAGACAGAAAGCGATATTCTTGGCTCTGTAGAAAATACACCGGAGGTTCCACAAGAAACTTATGCTCAGGAAGAAAATGGACTTTCTGTAGACTTTAATAATGAGACACTTGAGGAACCAAATCTTGACAGCATAGACTTAAATAACGAAAGTGCAGAGACCCAAGTTCAAGAAGAAGAAATTTCAGTTCCAAAAGTCGATGATATCTTAGTTGAATCTTCTTCCTCTGATTTTATTGATTCTGCTATAGCTGATGAAAGCGCTACAAGTGAGCCTGTTCCAGAAGAAAGCACTCTTGTAGAAGAAGTATCTACAGATGAAGTTGAAGTAGCAGATGCAGGTGACAGCGAAAAAATTGAAACTGAAGACGTAAGCGTAGAGTCATTTGACTCAGAACCAATTATCGAAGATACTGAAGAGCCTCTTGTTGAAGAGACAGTTTCAGAAGAAGTAAGCGAAGAAACCACTGTTGCTTCAGAAGAAAGTGCATCTGAAGAGGTAAGTGAAGAAACCTCTGTTGAATCAGAAGAAGCAAGTGAAGAAACAGAAGTTGTAGTTGAAACAGAAGAAAAATCTCAAACTTCTCGTATGGATGAAATTCTCAACACGATTCACCAAGAAAACATTGAGAAAGATCTTGCTGGTAAAGAAGTCCATAACGCAACTATTGATGAGACCTCTCCCCTAAATGAACCATTAGCCCCAGAGATTTCTGGTAACTCCGCAGAAGAAGAAAAGAGAGAGGGAATTGTAGCTTCTGTAGATGAAATAATAGAAACCCCTGAAGGCTACGAAGAAGAACCTCTTACAGAGGATAACATTGAATTCCTCAAGGAAGAAGCAAGCATTGATGAAATTCCACAGCCAACTTACACTGAATCTGACGAAGAAGAGGAAGAAAACCTTGAGCCTGGAATAAGCGAGGAGCCAACAGGTAAGGTATTCAACCAGTGGGAAACTTCTATTGATACTGAGCCTGCTGTTTCTGAAGATGAAGTTATTGAAAGTGACACAACAGAAGCAGAAGTCGATACAGTTTCAGAAAGTGAAGTTGAAAAGGCTGAAAGTTCTAGTGCAAGTTCAATACCAGAGGATATGAAGGAAGAAATAAAGGCAGTACTTTCCTATATGGATCAGTTGCTTGAAAATCTCCCCGAAGAAAAGATTGAAGAGTTTGCAAAGTCTGAGCAGTTTGTGACATACAAGAAACTTTTCAAAGAACTTGGTTTATCTTGAATATAGAATTTTTTACAACCCCAGCCGGCACTTTATCCTGCACAGCTGGGGGAAAGCGCTTGCACTCTGCTTATAATCCTATAAAGGAGGCTCAAGTTTTTGCCCAAAAAGCAGAGTGCGACTTTAATCCATCTTTTGTAATCGTAACAGGACCTGCCCTTTCCTACTGTGCCCCATTTTTAAAATCTAGATTTAGCCATTCAAAAGTTGGTGCAATCCACTACTCCACTGCATTTTCTGACAGTGACAAAGAATGGGATTTTGTTTTTTATCTTTCAGATAATGATTTAGAACTTTCTCAAAAACTCTTTAATTTCATGGGGGAAGAAGGACTTAGTTCGTGTTTATTTCTTTCTTGGCAGCCGAGTCAGCAGGCCTTTGAAAAGGAATACATTCAAACTTGGGGGCAAATAAAAAAAAGTCTCTTAAAAAGTCGAGATATTTTGGGAACAAGAGAATACTTTTCTCTTAGATGGGCAAAAAACTCTGTTAAATTTTGTTCTTTTATAACAAAAACCTTATCCCTACAAAAAAAAGGAAATTGTCCCATTATCATAGTAGCATCTGGTCCTAGCTTAAAAGGTTCACTCCCTTTTTTAAAAAAATACAGGGATTCATTTTTTTTACTAGCCCTATCTTCTGCCTATATCACCCTCTTGAATTTTGGACTGGAAGCAGATTTGCTTTTATCAACTGATGGGGGCTATTGGGCTAAAAAACATATAGAAGCAGAAAGTTTTTATAGTAGGAAGCAGGATATAAAACTTGCCCTGAGCCTAGAAGCAGCTTGCCCTACAAAAATACTAAAAGAAGCTTCTATACTGCCTCTTTCTTATGGGGATGGTATAAGTGAAAGTTTTATAAAAACTTTTTTTGCAGATTCAGCATTTAAAGCTAAAAGGAACGGGACTGTAAGCGGAACCGCAGCTTACCTTGCCCTGAATTTAACTACAGGCCCAATATTTTTTTGCGGACTTGACCTATCTACATCTAAATCCTTTGTGCACACGGCCCCTAATGCTTTAGAAATAGCAAAGGAATCTGTTGACTTCCGCCTTGGAACAAAAGAGACTAGGCTTACCCCTTCTATTTTTAGCTCAGCATCATTAAACATATACAGGGACTGGTTTAAAACGGAGACTTTCGCTGGAAGGATAATGAGACTAAGCGATAACTACCCCTATCAAAACAAACTTTCATTGAAGGATGTGGACTGGGACATTTTTTTGCAAGTTACAAACTCTGAAAAAAAGGTATTACAAGATGAAAAACCTATTTTTCAGGCAAAAGAATTTCCAAAAGAAGATAGAAAAGCTAAAATCATAAAAATTATAGAAGATAATAAAGGTAATCTTGAATGGATAAAAGAAGCTTCTATAGCTCAAGCAATAGCCTACCAAAAAAACCTTGGCACTTTGAAGGAAGATGAAGAAAAAGCCAAACTTAAAAATAAAATAACACGTTTCTGCAACAAGTTAGGAGCAATAGTAAAAAATGATTTATAAAAACTGCATAAAATCAAAAGATTCAATGAATGTCCCCCTCTTCTTAAGTGGGAAGCCTATGCATTCAAAATACCGGCCCCTTGCAGAAGCTCAAGTCTTTGCTGATTCTGTAAAAGCAGAAAGTGGCAACACCTTCTTTATCGTCACAGGTCTTGGAGCCGGCTACCACATTTGTGCCCTAAGAAAGAAGTTCCCCGATTCTTTTATCCTCTGTATTGAGGCTGACAAAGAAAGCCTTGATTTTTGCCTAAACCTAGAAGAAGTAGAAGTTCTAAAAGAGGATAAAAAAATTGAATTTACAATTCTTCCGAACCTGTTTGATTCAATTACAGCTCTATATCTTCCTCAACTGTATACCCATATATCTATTTTACTATATAGAAGTTGGCAAGAAGAAAATCCAGGCGTTTATGAGCAAATACAAAAGTCATTTAATTTGGCTGTAAAAGCAGTTTCTGCAGACTATTCTGTACAGTGCCATTTTGCAAAGCAGTGGCAAAGAAATATAATGCTTAATCTGCTACAATTAAAAAGCAATCAGCTAATGACTATCGATACAAAAAAAATTGCTGCAATAATCGGGGCAGGACCAAGCCTTGACAAAAATATAGAAACACTAAAGAAAAACAGGGACTTATTCTTTATAATTGCAACTGACACTAGCCTCGGCAGCCTTGTAAAACAGGGGGTAAATCCCGATATTGTCCTTTGTATAGATGCCCAAAGGGTATCATTAACCCACTTTTTTCCCCTTTCACTAGTAAAAGATATAGAAAAAACAACTTTTGCTTTTGATATACTTTCAAATTCAGATGGCCCTTCATACATAAAGAAAATGGGGGGAAATGTTTTTTTTGTTTCTAGTAACCATCCCCTGGCAGTTCTTGCAGCAAAAGACAGAGCTTTTAAGAATATTCCAATACTTGAAAGCGGTGGCGGAACAGTTACAGTTGCAGCTTGCGATTTAGCCCGTATTCTATCTTTTAAAAAAATACAAGTTTTTGGGGCTGACTTTGCCTATTCAAGAGGAAAGGCCTATGCAAAGGGAACCTACCTTGACACAAATCTATATCTGCAAAGCAATAGATTAAACACTAGAGAATACCTCTTTGACGCCCTTATGTTTAGGGCACCCCTATCAAAATGCCCAAGTCAATCTATTTTTTCAGGATATTTAAATAATCCGTCAACAAGTGAAGTCTTACAAACTTACCAAGAGGGCCTTTTAACTTGGGCAAAAAAGTATAAATATAATATTAAAAACAATCTTTTAATTAATGAGGAAATTGAAGGGATTACGGCTTTTGATGAAAATAAATATGAATTTAACCTTAAAAATTTTTACAAAATACTGAATACAAACTTAAATCAGAATATTACTGAAAAGAAATTTCCGCTAACAGAATATGAGTATGCCCTGCTCCCCTACATAGCCTATTTACAAAAAAATGAAGGTAAGAAAGTAAAAGATTCATTTTTTGACCTGTTAAAACTTGCATACAGTCAAATAAGACGGTATAATACACTTTATGAGAAATAAAAAAATTAATTTATTTGCAACAATAGTATGTATAATTTATATTACTGCAGTTCTTTTTTATATATTTTCATTGGCTGCTGAATATATAACAGGTCCAAGCACTGTAGAAAAAAGACTTTCCGATTTAACTAGAGAAACAAGCAGAAATTTGAATGTAAATGAAATTGGCAGTGAGGCATTTTCTCAGGGACTTTTAAGATCTATGGGAAATGTTTCTGATATTGCGGCCTTACAGGTTGTTTGTGGGGGAAAACTTTATTTTTCTTATCCTTCAGATCCAACTAAAACTGCAGCGGCAACCTCTTCTTTGGTTATTACAAGAAATATTTCGCTAAATACAAATGATGGGCAACCTGTACAGTTTACAGTAGCTCTTTACAGGTTAAAGCCTTCTTCTATATTCTATAAGGGGCGTATTGCTTTTTTTGCAGTCTTGATAGCAACCGTTTTGTGCATAATTTATTTAGCCTATATGTATATTTTTGCCTCTCCTGCTAAAGAACCAGAAGAAGAGTCTTTTGATGACGACTATGATGAAGCATTAGATGACATTGATGCCTTCAATGAAAATGATTCTATCGACTTTGAAGAAGGAATAGCTGTAATGGCTTCACAACAAGAAAAACCTTCTATAGAAAAAGTTGCCCTTCCGGAACCGGTCAAGGTTCCAGAAAGTGTACATACAGAAGTTGTGACAGAAAATTCAGATAAAACTCTTGTCTCTGATTTTGATTCTAAGGAGACTTCCATTGAGAGTATTGATAATGATGAGAATCTGGATAATATTGATGATGTTATTGAATCTGACGATGAAATAGACTTTGACATAGAAGAAAGTGATGATAATTTTTTTTCTGACGTGTTAAGTGAAGAAGATAAAAAAGAAACTCAAAATGAAGATTTTGATGATGAAGATAACAGTATATTTGATGAGTCTTTAGATCAAGAATCAGATTCTTTTGAAGAACCTTTTAGTGAAGAAGATTCAAATGATGATTTGAACTTTGAGATTGATAATCAGAATCCAATTACTGCTGATGATACAGTTTCTGATAAAGTTGGAAGTGTTACAGAAGAAAAAAAAGAAGAAGTAGTAGCAGATGAAATAAAAACAGAAGAAAAAGAAAGTGTTGAATTAAATGAACCAAAAGGACTTTTTAACCCAACGACAGGTTTTGGTTGGGAAAACTATATGTTGCCAAGACTCGACAGTGAACTTGTGCGCTCTGCATCTAGTGAGCAAGATTTAGCGCTTTTTACACTGCGCATTGTTGACATCGATTGGACAACTTTTTCTGGTAAAGAGGTAATAGGCATAATACTAGAAACCGCAAAATTTAAAGATCAAATTTTTGATTTTAAAAATGACGGTTGCTCTATTATCATGCAGGGACTAAATATAGACCAGGCTATAGAAATTGCTGAAAACTTACATGTAGAACTTATATCATGCCTTTCAAAATATGAGCAGTATAATACTGTGGCCATAGGAATTTCTACAAGGTCATTAAGGTTGATATCTGGCAGTAGAATAGTAAATGAATCTGAGCAGGCTCTTTCTCATGCTTTAGAAGACAAGGACTCTCCAATAGTGGCTTTTAAAGTAAACCCTGAAAAGTACCGCAACTATCTTGCCGCAGAAGTAGAAAAAAGTGATAGCAATAAATAAGCCATGTCTCTAGAAGAATCTTTAAAAACAGAACTTAATCCTCAACAGTATAGGGCCGTAACAACACTCGAAGGGCCCATACTTATTATTGCAGGTGCAGGTAGCGGAAAAACAAGAGTTATCACTTGTCGTATAGCAAATATGTTGGAGCACGGAATTCCGCAAAGTCAGATCCTAGCCCTAACCTTTACGAATAAAGCCGCAAAAGAAATGGCTGATAGGATAAAAAAACTGACAGGGAAAAAGCTTCAAAATCTTACAATAAGTACTTTTCACGCCTTTGGTGTAAAAGTCCTAAGGCAAGATATTACAGCTTTGGGCTACAGGGAAAACTTTTCAATTTATGATGAAACCGACCGTTCGGCTTTAATAAAGGAAACAGGAAGGGAACTAAAAATAACATCTGATGCCCTTGATTTATATGCGACAGGAAATTTATTTAGTGACATAAAAACGGGAAGAAAGCATTGGAACGCAGACAACGAAATGTACAGGGAGCTCTACGAAGGCTATCAGGAAGGCCTTAAGCTTTATAATTCCGTTGACTTTGACGACCTCATTACCCTTCCAATTCGTCTTTGGAGGGAACACCCTGAAATTCTTTCTAAGTATAAAGACCGCTACAAGTATATAATGGTTGATGAATTCCAGGACACAAGCCATCAGCAATATGAAATGATGCACATTCTTTCTGATAAAAATGTTGCGGTTGTTGGTGATGATGATCAAAGCATATATTCTTGGCGTGGAGCTGATTTTCAAAACATAATAAATTTTGAAAAAGATTTTCCAGATGTTCAGGAAATACGCTTAGAGCAAAATTACAGGTCAACGGGCACAATCTTGGCTGCGGCAAATGGGGTTATAAAGCATAATACAAACAGAAAAGATAAAGAACTGTGGTCTGGTAATGGAAACGGAAAACCAATAGAAATATATATGCCAGAAAACGAAGCTGCAGAAGCCGATTTTATTGCGCAGACCCTTTTAAGCATTTGCACTGAAGAAAAAAGAAAATATGATGATTTTGGAGTCCTGATGAGGGCAAACACCCAGAGCCGTGCTATTGAAGAATCTTTTTTGGAAAACAATATCCCCTATATAATGAGCGGTGGAACAAGTTTTTTTGAAAGAAAAGAAATAAAAGATATAATAAGCTACTTAAGGGTTATTTCGAATCACGATGATGATATAAATCTTTTGCGGATTATTAATGCACCTCGGAGGGGTATTGGGAGAGCAACTATTGCGGTTTTAAACACTGTAGCAGAGCGACTAGGCGTTTCCCTTTGGGAAGCCATACAGGCAGTTATTGCTGCTAGTGAAAAAGAAAGCGGACTAAGTGAAAAAACACGTGCAGATTTATCTTCTTTTGTAAGCATCATTGATAATAATAAAACAATGCTAAACGGTAAGGGCTTAAGCAAAAAAGTTCGTGCAATGGTAGATGAAATAAACTATTTTGATTACCTAATTACAGAAAACCCAAAAAGTGAAAAGGCTGCCCGTTTTAAATACATGAACATAGAAAGCCTTATAAAAAGCATGGAACAGTGGGAAAACAACCCCAACTACGAAGACACAAGTCTCTATGCCTACTTAAACAGGATCACATTGCTTAGCAGAGATGACCTTGATGATGGTGAGCAGGACAAAGGCAAGGTAAACCTGATGACAGTGCACGCAAGTAAGGGACTGGAATTCCCTGTTGTATTCATTGCAGGCGCTGAAGAAGGCCTCATGCCTCACGCCCGTGCGGTTGAAGAAGGCGGTGATGCTGCTATAGAAGAAGAACGACGGCTTTTTTACGTAGCAGTAACAAGGGCAAGAGACAGGTTGTTCATATCCTCTTGCCAAAACAGAAGAAAGATGCAAGCAAGCGTTCAGGTTGAACCTTCGCGCTTCCTTGACGAGATTCCCCAAAACCTTGTAAAATATCATGAGCCTTCAAAAGAAGTTGATAGTGAACAGGCGCATGAATTATTACAAAATATGCTAAAAAACATGGCTCGCCCCAGAGTCCCCAAGTTATAGAGGAGAAAACTTTGAAAACTGCATGCAGGGTAACTTTTGCTCTTTTTTTATCCATATTATTTTTTTCTTGCCTTTCAACAAAAAAAACTGAAGAAGTAGACTTTGTTAGTGATGTTGATACTGTTGAAGAAATTCAAGAGGAAAGTGAAAAAAACTACGATTTTGCTTTTTCTGGTGGGGGAATAAAAATAAATAGAGATCAGCTAGAATGGAAGGATAATAAAACTGATTTTGTAATTCTTTTAGAAGAAGGAAAATATGAGATAATGGCATGTGTCAGGGCTTATGATACTAATAGCTCAAGCTTTTATGTGACCATTGATGAACAAAAATATGAAGTATACACAAGTAATCCACCGTTAGGTTTATGGGAATTAACCGCAAGAACTCCTATAATTATAGATGTTGGTGAAAAAACAGAAAAAAGAATTTTCCTAGAACTAGACAACAATAAAACATCCCCTGAACTCAAATACATTCAAATAGTAAAAGTTTTTCCTTAAAACATTCCAAAGGTAGGTCCCCTAACTATCATGCTGTCTTAGTAGAAGCTATATCTGCCAGATTTTCCAGCAACGATGTATTTTTTTATTACGAAAATCATTTGGAATAGTAGATTCAGTTATATCTTTAGCAGAACAGTTGGCGGGTAGCAAAGCCAAATCAAATTTCAACCGTCGGCTATTACTGCTAAAGTATAAAAGACCATCCCTAGAAAGAAGCGAAAGACAGTCTGAAACTAAATTAGACCAGTCACGGTTTATATCTAAATCAAAGGTAGACCGCTTGGAATTAGAAAAAGTTGGTGGGTCAAGAATGATTATATCATACATGGACTGCCCCTCAGTCTTTTTTTCTTTAAGGAATTCCCTTACATCTTTTCGTGTAAAAATGTATTTCTTGTTATCAAAAAGCTGATTATCAGTAAAATTCTTTTTTGCCCAATCAAGATAGGTATTGCTTGTATCAACGCTTTCAACAAAGGAAGCGTTTCCCGCTGCAGCGTAAACAGAAAAAGAACCTGTATAGCAAAATAAATTTAAAACCCTTTTTCCACTTGCACCTTCACGTATAGCTTTTCTAAGCGGACGATGATCAAAAAATAGACCACTATCAATATACTCCGTTAAGTTAACGGTAAAAACCTGCCCCTGCTCATATACAAGGCCTTTAACCGAACGTTCACTTTTTAACTTTTCATATTGACTGCTTCTGCCCTTTTCATCCCCATCAAATTTTTTTCTTGTTTTTATTATTACATTGTCTCTCTTTATTTCAAGGACCCTTGAAGCAAAAAGAGCCATAGTCTCAAGCCACTCTGCTTCTTTGGACTCTTCTTTTTCATACGGACGCTCGTACAGGTACATGTGCAAGTAGGAGGAATTTCTTTCTTCAGCAATAAAAGTCAAAGCCTTTTCATCATTATTACTGATTGAAAGATTTTTTTCTTTCCAAAATAAAGTTGCCTCTTCATTTGTTTCAATGCCAGTGGGCAAAAAAGTATAAAAATCACAAGCCAGTGGTACTTCAGGAATATCCTTATCATAAAGCCTAAAACAGGAAATACCGTTTTTCCTAGAAGATTTTCTTAGCTGCTTTAGATTTTTTTTTAACCTATTGGCAAATAATTCCGCTTGATATTCTGTTTTATTAAAGTCCATTTTAACAGTTTATATGAAGAAAACCATATTTTCAAGATGCATTTTGAGCTTGTTCTTAGTGAAAAAAATCACAATAAAAAATAAGTATTGTGATAATTTTCACAAAAAATTAACTTTTTTGCAAATTTATGGAATTTTATAAAAATTTATAAGAAAAAAGACTTAACAATCGTAAAAAAGTATTTTATAATATAGAATGTTAATATGTTTATTATAGGAGATTTATATGGCTAATACCAATAAGATCACCATAATTGGTGCAGGTCAGGTTGGTTCAACTGTAGCTTTTGCTTTGACAGTAAAGGAACTAGCATCTGAAATTCTTTTAATTGACATTGCAAAAGAAAGAGCAATGGGAGAAGCCATGGATATCCGTCAGGGTACCCCTTTTATCGGCCCTGTTTATATTCACGATGGTGACTATGAAGATGCAAAAGGTTCTGATATAGTCATTCTCACCTCTGGAGTTGCAAGAAAACCAGGACAGACACGCTTGGATCTTGCACAGACTAACGTAAATATTACTAAGTCTATCATTCCACAGATTACAAAAGTCTGTCCGGATGCCCTTTATGTCATTGTTGCAAACCCTGTAGATATTCTTACCTATCAATTTGTTAAGACTTCAGGTATCCCTGCAAACCACATTTTTGGAACAGGAACAATGCTTGATACTGCCCGTTTCCGTGCACGCATTGCAGAAACCTACAAGATTGCTCAGGAAAATGTACACGGCTATGTATTCGGCGAACATGGTGATTCTTCTTATGTACCGTGGTCTCTTGCCAACATCGGTTCAATCCCTGTAGATAAATATGCGACAGCCTATGAAAAAGGAGACTTGCCAGCCTTTGACCATGCTGACGTAGAGGATTATATCCGCAAGTCTGGTGGTATCATTATCAAGGCAAAGCATTGTACAAACTATGCAATTGGTGTTACAACAGCCCACCTCTGTGAAGCCCTTGCTTATGACACAGATTCTGTACTTACAATAACCTCTATGCTTGATGGTGAATATGGTATCAGTGATGTATGTCTAAGTATTCCAACTATCATCGGGCACAATGGAATTACAAGCCGTCTTGTTGCTCCACTTACAGAAGCAGAAATTGCATCACTTAAACACAGTGCCGATTGTTTGAAAGAAGTTATCGGCCAGCTTGACTTTTCCTTATAATTTTCTTTCAGCAGCAGGCCTATAACCTGCTGTCCATTCTTTTATATGCGGCGAAATCAGAAGTGGCTTTCTGCCCTTCAGGTCATCACGACAGCACAAAGATTTCAATAAACTACACTAATTTTGGAGTTGCGTAATATGGAAAACTACCGTATTGAGCATGATTCCATGGGCGAAGTTAAGGTTCCTGCAGACAAGCTTTGGGGAGCCCAAACAGAGCGTAGCCATGAGAATTTTAAAATCGGCGTGGGGATTGAAACCATGCCTAGAGAGATTACGAAGGCATTTGGTTACCTGAAAAAAGCTGCATGTCTTGCAAACAACGAGCTCAAACCTGAAAAAATGACTGCAGAAAAAGTCGCAGCTATCAGTAAAGCATGCGACGAGGTTATTTCTGGCTCTTTAAATGATAATTTTCCATTGGTAGTTTGGCAGACCGGTTCAGGAACTCAGTCCAACATGAATACTAATGAGGTTATTGCAAACAGGGCAAATCAGATTGCAGGTAAAAAACTATGTCACCCAAATGATGACATCAACATGAGCCAGTCATCTAACGATACATTTCCTACAGCCCTACACATTTCTGCTGTTGTTGAAGTAGAAGACAAGCTTTTTCCAGCTATAGATCTGCTTGTAAATACCTTTAAGAAGTTGGAAGAAGAAAATAAGGGCATTGTAAAGTCAGGTCGCACACACTTACAAGATGCAGTTCCCATTCAATTCAGCCAAGAGATTTCTGGTTGGAGAACAAGTCTTGAGCGTGACAAGGAAATGCTTGTCTCAATGCTCCCCTACCTTAAGCAGTTGGCCCTTGGTGGCACCGCTGTAGGAACAGGTCTTAACGCTCCTAAGGGCTTTGATACATTGGTTGCAAAGAAAGTATCTGAGCTTACAGGAAAAGATTTTATTACAGCCCCCAATAAATTCCATGCCCTAACGAGCAAAGATGAGATCGCTTCTGCCCATGGTGTTTTGGCATCTTTAGCGGCAGATCTAATGAAAATAGCAAATGATGTAAGATGGCTTGCTTCAGGTCCCCGCGACGGTCTTGGAGAAATTCATATTCCAGAAAACGAACCAGGTTCTTCTATTATGCCTGGAAAAGTAAATCCGACTCAATGCGAAGCTATGACAATGGTTGCAGTTCAGGTTATTGGAAATGACACTGCTGTAAAGATGGCAGCAAGTCAGGGTAACTTTGAGCTGAACGTTTTCATGCCAGTTATCGCTTATAACTTCCTTCAGTCTGTCAGATTACTTGCTGAAGTTATGGTAAGCTTTAACAATAATTGTGCGGTAGGAATTACAGCTAATAAAGAAAAGATGCACTTTAATCTTTACAATTCCCTTATGCTTGTAACTGCCCTTAACCCCTATATTGGTTATGAAAATGCTGCAAAAACAAGTCATTTGGCTTATGAAAAGGATATTTCCCTAAAGGATGCCTGTGTACAATTAGGCTTCCTTACAGCAGAAAAATTCGATGAAGTCTTCCATCCGGAAGAAATGGCTGGGTCAAACTAAACGTCTGAAAGTCTGCGATGCAGACTTTTAGAACTATTTCGCTTTTAGATAAGGATTTATCGTTTTATGGAAACAGTAACTTATTCTTACTTTCCTGGCTGTACGCTGAAAAACAAGGCTCACGATCTTGACGTTTATGCTCGTGAAGCTGCAAAAGCACTAGGCTTTGAACTTTCAGAACAGGAAGAATGGCAGTGTTGCGGTGGAACCTATCCCATGGGGAAAAATGAAATTGCTACAAAGCTTGCTTCTGTCCGCGCACTTGCAAAGGCCCGTGATGAGGGAAAGTCGTTAGTAACTTTATGTTCTGCCTGCTACAATGTTTTAAAGCAAGTCAATAATGATATGCAGACAGATGAGAATGTAATTCTTAAGGTAAACAATTACCTTAAGCAGGATAATATTGAATATCATGGAGAGGCAAAAGTTCTTCACTATCTTGAAGTTCTTCGTGATGTTATCGGTTGGGACACTGTAAAGAAAGCAGTAAAAAATCCTCTGACAGGAAAAAAGATTGGTGCTTATTACGGTTGTCTTCTCTTGAGGCCTTCTAAGGTTTTAGACTTCGACAATCCAGAAAACCCACAGATTCTTGAAGATTTTATAAAGGCAATCGGCGCAACTCCAATAATATATGGCCAGAGAAATGAATGTTGTGGAGCCTATGCGGTTGCAGAAGACCCTTCTATTCCACAAAAAAGATCTAGGGCTGTTATAAGCAATGCAGAGGAATTTGGAGCAGAGCTTTTAGTTACATCATGCCCTCTTTGTCGCTACAATCTTACTAAGAGCGGAGATGGAAAACTTCCTGTTGTCTATTTCTCTGAGCTTTTAGCTGAAGCCCTTGGTGTAAAAGATGCAGTAAAGGCAGAAGCTGACAAGAAGGAGGTCTGTTGTGCTTGATTCAGAAATTCAAAGCTACAAAGATATTATTCTTGAAACTTGCGGAGTAAACACAAAAAAATGTATGGTCTGCGGAAAGTGTTCAGGAACCTGCCCTAACTATGATGCAATGGAATACCATCCCCATCAGTTTGTTCAGATGGTAGAGAACGGTGAAATTGAAAAGCTACTGACATCTAAATCCATTTACGCCTGCCTTTCTTGTTTTGCTTGTCTTGAACGTTGTCCCCGTCAGGTGGAGCCTGCAAAAGTTATTGAGGCAGTCCGCAATGTCGTTGAAAAAGCACGCGGTGGCAACCATTTGGAACCAGAAGATATTCCTGCTATGCTAGACAGCGATACACCACAGCAGCTTTTAGTCAGTGAATTCAGAAAATATAGAAAGTAAGGAGTGACATATGGAAAGAATTGGTGTTTTCGTGTGCCACTGTGGCACTAATATTGCAGGAACAGTTGATGTAGCAAAAGTTGCTGAAGAAATGCAAAAAGTTCCGGGTGTAGTTTTCTCTACACACTACACTTATATGTGTTCATCAGCTGGCCAAAAAATGATTGAAGAGGAAATCAAGAAGGATAATCTTACAGGTGTCGTTCTTTGTTCTTGTTCTCCTCGTATGCATGAAAAAACATTCCGTGGTTGTGCAGAACGTGCAGGTCTAAACCCCTATAAGGTAGAGATTGCAAATATCCGTGAGCAGGACTCTTGGGTAACAAAAGATATGGGCACTGCAACAGAAAAGGCTATTGCTTTGGCTAAGGCTGCTGTTGCAAAATCTATTCTAGATACACCTTTAAAAGAAGGTGAAACTCCAATGACAAAGAGAGCTCTTGTTATTGGTGGCGGTATTGCCGGTATTACAGCAGCCCTTGACATTGCAGATGCAGGTTTCCCAGTTGACCTTGTGGAAACTAAGCCAACTGTTGGTGGAAAGATGGCTCAACTAGATAAGACCTTCCCCACTTTGGACTGCGCTTCTTGTATTGTTACTCCTCGAATGACAGAAGTTGGTCAAAATCCCAACATTCGGATTCTTTCTTACAGCGAAGTACAGAATGTTACAGGTTATGTGGGAAACTTTACCGCACAAATCAAACGCAAAGCCCGCTATGTAGATGAAGACAAGTGTACGGGTTGTGGTCTTTGTACAGAAAACTGCCCGATGAAAAAGGTTCCCAATGAATTTAACATGAACCTTGATAACCGCACAGCAGTTTACATTCCCTTTGCGCAAGCTGTTCCTAAGATTGCGACTATTGATTCAACTGCCTGTTTGCACTTAAAGGCTATGGCAAAAGGTAACGACAAGGTTTGCGGTAAGTGTTCACAGGTTTGTGGTGTTGGTGCCATTGACTTTAACGCAAAAGATACAATTATTGAAGAGAAGTACGGTGCAATAGTTGTTGCTACCGGTTATAACATGATAGACCTTAAACCCTTTGCAGAATTTGGCTACGGTTTAAGCAAGGATGTTATTTCTTCTCTAGAGTACGAGCGCTTAATGAATGCTTCTGGTCCAACTGGTGGACACCTACTCCGTCCTTCAGATGGAAAACCACCAAAGAAGATTGTATTTATTCAGTGTGTAGGAAGCCGTTGTTCTGCGGATGCAACAAAGGGTCACACTTACTGTTCTAAGGTTTGTTGTATGTACACTGCAAAGCAGACAATTCTTACCCGCGATCACTGGCCGGATATGGAATGTTATGTTTTCTACATTGATGTGCGTACTCCAGGCAAGCAGTTTGATGAATTCTACCGCCGTGCAGTTGAGCAGTATGGGGTCCATTACATAAAGGGTATGGTTGGTAAGGTAACACCAAATAGCGATGGAACTCTTGATGTCCAAGGCTCAGACTTGATTCTTAACCGCCAAGTACATATTCAGGCAGATATGGTTGTTCTTGCAGGTTCTCTTGAAGCTGACAAATCAGCACGTCCTCTTGCTACAATGCTTACAACTTCTATGGACAACGATGACTTCTTCTTAGAGGCACACGTAAAGCTTCGCCCTGTAGAAAGCCCGACTGCTGGTATTTTCTTAGCAGGAGCCTGTTTGGGACCAAAGGATATTCCAGAAACTGTTGCACAGTCATCAGGAGCTGCGGCAAAGGCAATTTGTCTGCTTGTAAAAGATAAACTTAAGAACAATCCTTGTACTGCAAATCCAGATGAAAATATGTGTAACGGTTGTGGTCAGTGTGAGAATGTCTGTCCGTATGGAGCAATTTCTTATGTTAACAAAGACTTCCGTGGTCCAAACCGCACGACAATTACTCGTCGCGTAAGCCAGGTAAATACTGCTATGTGTCATGGCTGTGGTGCCTGTACAGTTGCATGTCCTTCAGGAGCAATGGACTTGTTGGGATTCAGTAACAAACAAATCTTGGCGGAGGTTGACGCAGTATTATGAGTGAAAACATTAAGGAAAATAAAAATTGGAAACCAAAGATTGTAGCTTTCTGCTGCAACTGGTGTTCCTACGCAGGTGCTGATTTAGCCGGAAATAATCGCCTTGAATACCCTGCTGACGTAAAAATTATACGCATTCCCTGTTCCTGCCGTTTGAACCCCTTGTTTATTCTTAGGGCATTTCAGCGCGGTGCTGATGGAGTAATTCTTTGTGGTTGCCACCCAGGTGACTGTCACTATACAACGGGCAACTATTTTGCCCGCCGTCGTATGACACTACTCTTTTCTATGCTGGATTATCTTGGAATAGAAAAAGGACGCACAAGAGTTGAATGGTGCTCTGCCGCTGAAGGTGTACGCTTTGCAGGTATTATGAATTCCTTTGTAGAGCAGATACGCGAGCTTGGCGAAAACAAACGCTTGGAGGACTTAAGATGCAAAAAGAACTAACTACAGAACTTCTTGCAAAGGCTAAAGAATTACTTTCAAGCGGCAAAGTCCAGAAAGTAGTTGGCTGGCGCAAGGGGCTTTTTGACTATGATATAACACCTGGTATTTTTTCAAGTGCAGAAGACTTAGAAAAGAATTTTGTATACAACCAGTGGTGTGGCCCTAACCTTTCAAAGTACCTAGTTCGTATTACTAGGGAAATTGAAATTAAAAAGAGCACAACAAGAACAAACAACGCTATGGCAAAGCAAAGGGATCCCAATGCCCAAGAGACCCCTATTCCTCAGGAGACTGTACTTGTTTTCCTTAAGCCCTGTGACACTTACAGTTTTACAGAGTTGCTAAAAGAAAACAGAATCAGCCGCGATGATGTTTACGTTGTTGGCATTTCCTGTGATGGAATGGCAGATCCTGAAAAAAAGACACTTGCAGAACGTTGTGAAAATTGTAAGAGCAAGAAACATGTTACTTTTGATGAGCTCATTGGTGAAGACGGAGATCTTTTGGAAAGTAACCGTTTTGATATGGTATCTAAACTTGAAGCAATGAATCCAGATGAAAGATTTGATTTCTGGCGTGATCAGTTTAGTCGCTGTATCAGATGTAATGCTTGCCGTGATGCTTGTCCAGCTTGTACTTGTGAAAAGTGTGTATTTGATAATAACAATCTTTACACATCTCAAAAGGTTGCGGCAAACTCTTTTGAAGAAAACCTTTACCACATCATTCGTGCTTGGCATGTAGCTGGCCGTTGTACTGACTGTGGAGAATGTACAAGAGTAT
Source organism: uncultured Treponema sp. (assembly GCA_905236465.1). GTDB lineage: Bacteria > Spirochaetota > Spirochaetia > Treponematales > Treponemataceae > Treponema_D. The sequence continues at coordinate 2,606 of CAJOQA010000015.1, read as the reverse complement.
GTCCTCAAAACATTCCTTTACATTTGTTGAACCGCAAGTTTGCAAAAGATATTAACGAACTGTACGGTCCTTATATTGCAGGAAGCGATATGGAAACAAAGCCACCAATGCTTACATACACTCAAGGCGATGCAGAAACCTCTGTTATTTATGAGAGAAGTGCTGCTCAAGGAGGAAAACAGTAATGCTTTCACTTCCAGAAGAAAAAATCAATGAGCTTTTTGAGCTTATCGGTTCAAAAGAAGCTTTATACATTCCGCAGACAAATAATTCCGGAAAAGCTGATTTTAAGCGGTGGAAAAAAGGTTCAGAACTCAGCAAGGCTTTAAAAACTGTTCGTTCTGCAAAAGACTTCTTCTTTCCAAAAACTGAGCACATGGTCAGCTATAAGATGGAAGGTCAAAAGGTAACAGTTGAAGATCCCCGTAAGGAACTAGAAGACTTTGTTGTCTTTGGCGTAAGAGCCTGTGATGCACGCGGTTTTGATATTATTGATGATGTTTACTTAAACATGACCCCAGTAGATTCTTACTATAAGAATAGAAGGGATCATGCAACAGTTGTAACATTAGCCTGTTCAGAGCCAGCAGAAACCTGTTTTTGTTCTGCTTATAAAATCGATGCAGCAAATCCTGCAGGTGACGTTTCTGCATGGCTTGCAAATGGAAAATACTATTTTAAGCCAAATACAGACAAGGGAAATTCCTTTGTTGAAAAAGCAAAAAATCTACTATCTGATACTTCTGATACAGAAGTAAAAAAACAACAGGAAGAAATTAAAGCTAAGACTGAAAAACTTCCATTTGCACACCTTGACCTATCAAAATGGCAAGGCAAGGATATGATGAAGATTTTTAACTCAAGTGTTTGGGAAAAACTTTACCAGACTTGTCTTGGTTGTGGAACATGTACTTACATTTGCCCCACCTGTATGTGCTTTGACGTACGAGATTTTGATACAGGAAATGGAATTAAGCAGGTCCGCTGTTGGGATTCTTGTATGTACTCTGACTTTACTCAGATGGCAGCGGCAAACCCCCGTCTTACTCAAAAAGAAAGGTTCCGCCAGCGCTTTATGCACAAACTTGTTTATTATCCAATGGCACACAATGACAACTTCCAATGTGTTGGATGTGGACGTTGCTTAGAAAGTTGCCCAATTCACATGAATATTGTAAAAGTCATTAAAACTTACAACGAGTTGGCAGATACAGAGGAAGGAGGAAAGAACTAATGGAAGCTGAATCATTCATCCCCTACGTTGGTGTTATAAAAGAAATGTTTGATGAGACACCAGACGTAAAATCTTTCCGCGTAACAGGACTTGACGGCAAGAAGCTTTTTGAGCACAAGCCAGGGCAGTGTGCAATGCTTATTGTTCCAGGCGTTGGCGAAAGTATGATTTCTATAACATCTTCCCCAACAGTTCAGGAATACCAACAGTTTTCTATTAAGAAGTGTGGTTGTGTAACCAGTTGGCTTCATTCAGCTCAGCCAGGTCAGCAGATTGCTATCCGTGGTCCTATTGGTAACGGTTTCCCTGTTGACACAACTTTTAAGGGAAAAGATATCTTAGTTATTGCCGGTGGTATTGGTCTAGCACCTGTCCATTCCGTTGTAAACTATATGCTTGCCCATCGCTCTGATTACGGAAGAATTCAAGTTATTTATGGTTCAAGAAGTAAGCAAGATTTAGTTTTCCTAAAAGAACTTAGCGAAGATTGGTCTAAGCAAGACAATTTTGAACTTAACATGACTATTGACCGTGCTCAACCTGATTGGGATGGTCATGTAGGATTTGTTCCACCTTACGTAACTGAATGTAATCCCGATCCTAGCATGACAGTCATTATGTGTGGTCCGCCAATTCTGATTCACTTATCTCTTGATGCACTTATGAAGTTGGGCTTTAAAAAAGAACAGGTATTTACCACAATGGAAATGCGCATGAAGTGCGGTATCGGAAAATGCGGAAGATGTAATATCGGAAACAAATTCGTTTGTAAAGACGGTCCGGTTTTTAGTTTTGATCAATTAGGTGAGTTACCACCTGAGTATTAGTCAAGAAAAAGACTGCATCCATGCAGTTTTTCTCTGCGAGTTTCTGCGTTGCAAAACTCGCAAGCTAAATTTACTAACAAATGACACGCCCCTGGCGTTGCTTTTAGGAGAATTATTATGGCAGAGAAAGAGATGGCAACCATCTATATCTTTGGAAAAAAATATGATGTTCCAGCAGAACTTACAATTATGAATGCAATGGAATATGCAGGATACCAGCTCAAGCGTGGTTGCGGATGCCGTAACGGTTTCTGCGGTGCTTGTGCCACAATCTACCGTATTAAGGGACAGAACCAGCTTCAGACTTGTCTTGCTTGTTCCAAGAAGGTTGAAAACGATATGTATATCGCTACCCTTCCATTCTTCCCACTTGTAAAACAGATTTACGACATCAATACGATAAAACCTGAGCAGCAGATTATGATGCAGCTCTACCCTGAGATTTACTCTTGTGTTGGTTGCAACGCCTGTACACGCGCCTGCCCACAGAGCCTGCAGACCATGCAGTACATCGCTTACGCTCAGCGTGGCGACTTTGCAAAGTG
>CAJOQA010000014.1 GCA_905236465.1 uncultured Treponema sp. | reverse complement strand
ATAGCCAGTTGGAGCTGTAAATGTACAGCCAGGGACTGTAGTTACATTTACCTCTGCCGCAATAGGAGACATGGTTCCGCTTCCGCCGTTTGCATCAAAAGAAATGGTTATGTTCTTCTTCCACCAAATCGCATAAAGCGTAACTGTCCCATCTGTTACCCGTGTAAGGTTTGTTACCCCTGTAACTCCGTCAGGGAATGCTACATTAGTGTCTCCAGCATTCCAACCCCAACCTTTAAAGTCAAAGCCGTTGCGAGCAAAAGTGTTTGCATCAAGCGTGTAGCTTGTGTCGTATGTCATAGTCATGTCGCTCATGGAGCCGTAACCGCCGTTTGCGTCAAAGTGCAGGTAGTAGGTAATGGGTGACCAGGATGAGACGTAGAAGTAAGAGCGGGCAGCCTGTACGGTAAGGGATGTTACGTTGCCATCTGAATCCAAAACAATGCCCGCAGGATACTCTTTCCCTGTGTCAGGGTTTTTCAGGTATTTCCAGCTGTCTATAAGATAGCCAGGTTTTAGGGTGTTGACCCCGCCTTCAAGAAAGCTTGGCATGGAGGCCGCTGAAAGCTGAGTTCCTATTTCGTAGGTGATGCTACCGTTAGCGGGGTTTGCAGTGGAATCAGGATTGTATGCAAAGAAGGTGTATTCTGTGGAAATCTCTTCCTGGACATCATCTTCAAAATCAAAATCACAGGAAGTAAGAAAAAGGGTAAAAATCAGGGAAAGGATAAAAATCAGCCTATAATTTTTTTTCATCTGCCGCCTCCTTAAAAACGCACGCCCACTGAAATGTAGGGGCGCAAGAATCCTACGTGGGAAGTAAGGTCCATCATGTTGTGAACGTAATCCATACCCGTCTCCGCAACCATATACTTAAAGGGGATTGCAAAAAAGGAAAGGCCTAGCTGTGCAGTGGGTGTTAGGTAAGTCTTTGCTTCTGGTAATGACCGGCCAGAAGTGTCCGTGTTTGTATATTCAGCTTCCTTACTTGTCTGTGCAAGCCCCAGTCCGGCCTTAAGGGCAAGAAAGGTTTTGTCTGAAAGGACTTTCTTCTGGTATACAAAGTTTGCCTGATAGAAGTAACTTGAGGTTGTAAGTTTATAGTAGCTTTTAAGATCGTATTCTGACCCCTTAGCAAGAAAAACAAATTCAGCTCCCAGCCGCCTTTTTTCATTTTTCTTTGGGAAGTATGAGATGCTTATATCTGGGATTATAAAGCCCTTTTGTTCAAGAAAAGTCCCCCAGCCCATGCCGTCAAACATAGCATCCATGGGGCTGTCCATTGTGTTTAAAATGCAGGGCATAAAGTCTGCCCCCACCATTATGTTTATGTCCTTGCAAACATAAGGAGGTAATGCGGCTTTTCTTCTTCTCTTTTCTTCTTTCTTCGCTCTCTTTTCCTCTTCTTTTCTGCGCTTCTCTTCTTCTTTTCTTTGTATTTCTGCTTTCTTTCTTTCTTCTTCAAGCCTCTTTTCTTCTGCTATTCTTCTCTCTTCTGCAAGCCTAGCCTCTTCAGCTTTCTTTCTTTCTTCTTCAAGTCTCTTCTCTTCTGCAAGGCGTTTTTCTTCTGCTAACCTTTTCTCTTCGGCAATGCGCTCTTCCTCTGCTTTTTTTTCTTCTTCGGTTTTTTCTTTCACCTGTTCCTGAGCAGGCTCTTCATTTTTGCTTTTCTTTGCAGAGCCTTTTTTTTGAACTTCAATAACATCAGATTCAGTTGAAAGTCCGCTCTGATTTGTTACCCTGATTCTCCATCTGCCTTCTGGAACATCCGAAAATTCAACTTTGGAAGCACTGCCTGTTTCTGAATCTGTGGAGTCGCTTGTGTTTGTGCCAACAATTTTTCCTTGAATTGGATCTGCAACTAGTTCAACTATGGAGTTTTCGTTAATGCCTTCAATGTTTAAGTCCAAAGAAATATTTCCATCTGTATCAGCAACAACAGGAGCCTTTGATTTAGCTGTAATCTCTGGTTGACTTGCCTTTAGAATTTCAAAGTCCGTCCAAGAGCTGATACTTGCTTCCCTGCCTAAAAAATCGTAAACGTAAATGCGGTAAGAATATTTTCCTGGCTTAAGCTGTAAATCTAAAAATGCTTGTTGAGTAGAATAAAAAGTTGATTCGTTTTCTGATTTTAATTCAACCTTGTACTCATAGGCGTTTTTATCTGCCTTCCATTCAAGATGCTGAGAAAAGTTTTTTTTCTCCTCGCTGAATACAGGTAGAAAAGCAAAAATGGCGAGTAGGGTAAAAATTATTTTTCTAAGCTTTGCTTTTTTATTCACCATATAGTACCCCCGGATCAAGTGCCTCAACTTTTTTGGGTGCGTCAAATTTTATAGTGAAAGTCTGGGAGGCAATAGGACTTTGTTGTTCCTCATAGCCATCGCGGGCATAGCAGTATGCCCTGACCCTCCATTCAAAGTTTCCTACGTCAAGGACTGTTAAGTCAGAAAGTCTTACCTGAGTTTCTGCAATCTTTGTTTTAGAAAGCAGTATTTCTTCTCCTTTAGAAGTCTTCTTTACTAAAATAAAGTCGTAGGCATTTGCGTCTCTTACTGACTGCCACCTAAAGACAATGGTTCTGTGTTCCCTTAGGTAAGCAGGTCCCATTACAAGAGAAGGCTCCGGTTCTATCAGGTTTGCCTTTGCAAGTTCAGGAACCTTAGTTACAGTAAAGGTAAACTCCTGGGAGTCAAGCGGAAGCCCTGCTGCAGTGCGACCTTGAACCTTCCACTTGTACTTTCCTTCTTGAATTCTTCTGACAGAAACTCCGTGCCCAGAACCTGAAATAGAATCCACTTGCACGTACTTTCCCTTTCCCTGTTCCTTTTGCAAAATAAAGGTGTACTGTGAAGCCTCGTCTTTTCCTATTTGCCAGGCAAAGTATGTGGGTTGTCGCAAAGCAGTAAGTCCTGCTATTTCCTTGCCATCTTCCGGTAAGTCCAAAATTATTGATTCTGGTCCGCGAACAGAAAACTTTACGCTGGTACTTACGCTCTGCCTGCCTGAAAGCTGAGACTGAACAGCCACCGTGTAAGAGCCTGGAATAAGAGGAACTTGAACAGAGGTTTCTTTTTCTGTTCTTCTTTGGGCAATAATGTTTCCGTCATCATCAAGGACTTTTATGCTATAAGAGTCAGCCTCTGCAACATCAGCCCAAGAAATTCCTACTGGCTGCGAAGAGCCGACAACTACTTCTTGCCCAAAAGCTGGCAGTAAAATTTTTGGTGCTGACAGCTCCTTTAATATTGTCAGCTTTCTAGCCTCTGTTACACCTACAAGTTCCCCGTCTTCTGTCCTAGAAGCAATGCGCCACCAATAGTTACCCTGTTGCAATTTTATTCCGTTAACAAATGGCGTGTCTGGATTTTTTTCCTCAAGCACTGATTTAAAATCCTGGCTGCTAGAGATTTGGAATACTGTCTTTAAGTTTTTATAATCATCTGCAACCTTCCACATGAACTGCGTTGTAGGTAGCTGTTCGATTTCTGCGGTAAAGTCAGTCTGAGGGTAAAGGAGCTTGTTCTCTGCCGGAATGTAGCGACTTACGCTAAAGACCCTTGCGTTTGATTCTGACTGCTCGTCGTCTCCGCTTGCTTCCCTGACAATTTTCCAATAGTAGCTGCCTTCATCAAAAGTATTTGCATCCAAACTGCAAGTGTACCTTGTTCCGTTTGTATCTGAAGAGTAAATTAAATTCTTAAAAAGCTCATCTGTTGCAATAAGCAATGTGTGCTTGGCCTGTGGTAAGTCACTTTTCCATGAAAATAGCATGGCCGGCTCTTCCCCATCCTTTCTTGCTATGTTTTTGTTGGGGGAAGGAAGCAGCAGCTCCGGCGGTTTATGGGTGTCAGCGTGAGTAACGGTAAAGGAGCCTATGTCGCTGCCACCTGAATAACCAATGTTGTTCATTGCATAGTATGGGGTTACTTGCCAATACCAAGAGCCTTCTTTTATAGTATCAATAGTTACAAAAGTTTCCTGTACTTCTTTTTCTGTCAGTATGGATTTCATGTCGCTTGTTGAAGAAATTGCAATTTTGTAGTGGGCTGCGTTTTCGTTTCCTGTCCAGCGGAATTTTATTCTTGGAACTTCTGTGTAGTAGCGGTAGGCGGTTCCAGAAGCAGGTGAAACTAACTGTATTTGTGTGTCATTGTCTATAATGATTTTTCCTGTTACGGGGCTATCGATTGTATACATTGTAAAGACGCGCCAGTAAAGGGTGTCGTTTGGAGCTTTAAGGGTGTAAGTGTTTCCTGTTTCTACAAAGTCATCACTTTCTAGCTTAGAAAAGTTTTTGAGCCTTGAAGTTTGAATTATTACAGGTGATTCGTATTCGTTTTTCCACTCAAAGTTGATATCAGTAAAATCTGAATTTGATGTGTTAAGAAGTCTTAGTTCTTTTTGCGGATTCATAACCGTAAGCGGATTCTTCAGGATTCTTCCTGACTGAGATACGTTTACAGATTCACCCACAACAAGCGCCATCTCATCTCCTGCTTCAGTGGTAATCTGAGCAGTACCGCTTTTAATTTCTACGTTCTTGCTGTTTTTGCCAGTGTCGGCTTGGGCAGAAAGGCTACTTCCTGCATCAATTTGAACGACAGAGCCGTCGTCAAATTTTACATGTGCTTCACTTGTTGCTTCTGAAGAGTCAACTATAATTCCGCCATCGTCAACTGAAATGTGCAGTCCTTGATTTTCATCATAAAAAATCTGAATCATTGTATTTTCAAAGATGTCAAGAACTGTGTTGTCCTTAAAGCGTATTACTGAATGAGAAAGATCTGAAGTGCGGATTGTGTCTGCATTGTAGAGCTCTGCGTTTTGGGAAACACGTTCCCATACAACGCGGTCATCAAATTTCCTTTGAATAACACGGCGACTGTCAGAGATTATTCCTATCGGTT
>CAJOQA010000013.1 GCA_905236465.1 uncultured Treponema sp. | reverse complement strand
GGCAGGGGATGCTTTTGCTTCAGGTTTCCTCTCTGGTTTCCTAACAAAAAAACCGGTAAAAACCTGCATTCACTATGGCCTTGCCTGTGCCAAGGAAACCCTGCTTACTAGACAGACTGTAAGCAGCACCCTTTCAAAAAGTTTTCTTGAATCCTACCCAATTCCAACCGAGGCTGAAAATGGAAACTGACTTTGTACAGGCTTTTGACAAACTTTCTTCTATAATGTACCGTCTTAGGGCCCCTGGTGGTTGCCCCTGGGATCAAGCGGCTACTGTAACTTCACTAAGGGGAAATCTTGTTGAAGAATGTTTTGAACTTTTAGATGCAATAGATGCTGGTCAAAAAGAACATATAGAGGAAGAACTTGGCGATGTTGCCATAAATTTGGTAATGATGATTCTTGCAGCCCAAGATGCAGGTCTTTTAAAAGCTGAAAACTGTCTTAATAATGCTTGCGAAAAACTGATTCGCCGCCATCCCCATGTTTTTGCACCTGATAAAAGCCCTGTAACAGAAGGGGTAAGTCTTGGCGAGGTCAATAAAAACTGGGATAAAATAAAGGATACCGTTGAAGGTCGGCAGACAGACCATTGCTTGGATCAAGTGCCAAAATCATTTCCCCCCTTACTTAGGGCCTATAAACTTTTATCAAAGGCCTGTAAGTATGGTTGGAAGTGGGAAAACTCATTGCAGGCAGCAGGCAAAGTTGAGGAAGAGCTAGAAGAGTGTAGGGAGGCAGAAAAAGAGGGGAATTCTTCGCACTTAGAAGAAGAATGTGGGGACCTGCTTTTAGCAGCCACAAGTTATGTGCAAACTTTAGGGGTTAATCCTGAAACTGCCCTTAATAAAGCAAATGAAAAGTTTTACAGACGTTTTTCCTTCGTAGAGGATAAAATGAAAGAAGCAAAGCTTCCCCTAGACTTTCAACATGCGGAATCTGAATGGAAATTTTGGACTGAAGCAAAGAAAGAGGGTTTTTAACTTTGCCTTATTGAATTTTATAGGAAATCGGTATAACATAAAGAAAACAAATAAGAACAGGAGTTGTTAAATGGCAAGAACACATTATATAGCCGGAAACTGGAAGATGAACACCAGCAAGGCTGAAGCCGTAAAACTTGCAAAGGATTTAGTGGAAGCCCTCAAGGGAAAAACAAACAAATTTATGATAGGAGTTCCATTTGTTTACCTAGATGCAGTTGGTCAGGTTGTAAACGGAACAAATATTCTTCTTGGTGCACAGGATTGCGCTGCTACAGCAAACGGAGCCCACACCGGTGAAGTTTCAACAGAAATGCTCAAAGATCTTGGCGTTAAGAGCGTAATTCTTGGTCACAGTGAGCGCCGCCACGAAATTGGCGAAAGTGACGAGCTTATCAATAAGAAGGTGCGCCGTGCCCTTGATCAGGGACTTGAAGTAGTTCTTTGTATTGGAGAACTCTTAAGCGACCGTGAGGCAGGAAATGCAGAGCAGGTTTGTGCCTTCCAGCTTTCAGCAGACTTAGCAGGGGTTAAGCCTGAGCAGATGAAAAATGTTACCATTGCCTATGAACCTGTTTGGGCAATTGGAACCGGTAAAACAGCAACTCCTGAAGATGCAGAGGCTATCCACAAGTTTGTACGCAATTATATTGCTAAGCTCTACAACCAGCAGATTGCGGATGAAACAATCATTCAATATGGTGGTTCAATGAAGGCCTCCAATGCAAAGGAACTTCTTGCTCAAGAAGATATTGATGGTGGTCTTATCGGCGGAGCTTCTCTAAAGGCAGACACTTTTGAGCCAATCTGTGCGTTATAATTAGTATAAGACTTTGAGGATTATGCAGCTCTAAAAGTCTTGTTTTGTTGGCAAGTTTTTAGAGTTGCCTTTTTCTTTATTGACTAAAGCATTTTAATTTTGTAATATAGAATAAAAATTTTAGAAGAAAATCTCTATTTTAAGTTAAATAAAGATTTTTTGGAGTTGAAAATGGGTATTGTTGGTACAATCCTTCTTGTTGCATTTATTATTGTTTGTGTACTGCTTATTTTGCTTGTACTGGTTCAGAATGAAGATACTAACGGCATGGGTAGTGCCTTTGGTGGTGGACAGTCAGCTGCTTTTGGTTCACATTCTGCTAGCGTTTTAACAAAGACAACAGGTGTTTTTGCGGCACTTTTCTTTATATTGGCTTTTTTCCTTGCCCTTTCAAACAAGGTTCCTTCAGATTCAGATAGTATGACAAAAACTGCTCAAGAAGCAGGAATTGCCCCAGCTGCTGAAGAGAAAAAGAGTGAGACAGGTTCATGGCTTGATGATGTTGAAGATAATTCATCTTCTCAAGTTCAAGCTACAGAAAGTGTGTCAGCTACTCCTGCCGCTGGTGAAACAGAAACAGCAGTAGAAACAGAGAGTTCAGCAGAATAGTTTTGCCTAAAGGAGGGCTGAACAAATGACTTTAGATAAAGTTTTTTCCGAAAAGTGTATCATTCTTGATTTAAAAAGCACCAATAAGGATGACCTCTTTGAAGAAATGGTAAAGAAGATTGTTTCTGTACAGCCTAAAATAGATTTAAATCAGGCTGTAAATGCCCTCCGAGACAGAGAAAGCAAGATGTCTACCGGTATAATGCACAGCATTGCTATACCACACGGCACGTGTTCTTCTGTTCCTCATGTAATAGGTGCAATAGGTATTAGCAAAGGGGGAATCGATTACGATTCTCTTGATAAGTCACCTGTTCATATCGTTTTTATGATTCTTTTTAATCATGACGAAACAGAAAATCATTTGGCAGTTTTACAGAGCCTTGCTTCCTTTTTGCAAGATCCATCTTTTGTTCGTCAGTTGCTTGAACAAACTTCAGAAGACAGTGTTTTTAGTCTCTTAAAGAACTTTGACGCAGGTAACTAAGGAGTGTTTTATGGCAAGTGATATTGATATTATACAGCATCTTATTGAAGTAGAAAAAGAAGCTGCTCAGATGGTAAAAGATGCACACTTGGAAGCTGATAAACAGTTGTTGCTTGCAAGGGAAAATGCAGATAAAGAGTTTAAGAGTCGGTATCAGCAGATTGTTCAAGATTTAGAAAAAGAAGAAAAAGACAAAAAAGAAAAAATAGCTCTGGATAGGAATAGTGCATTAGAGCAGTATCGAAAAAGCTTAGAAGAAGGCGAAAAAGACCTAAAAGCTTTTAATTCTTTACTCGATAAATTGCTTTCATAGCACAGGAAGGTTATAATGGCAATGGATAAATCTTCGGCAGATACCTATGTCTATGCCAAAGCTAGTGGGATGCTTGCAAAATCATTTGTAAATAAAAGGGCAAACCTTTTATTTTCTGTAAGGTCTTTAAGAGAACTTTGGTCGCTTCTCTTTAAAAAAGAAGTTCCCATGATTTCAGAGCCGCTTCTTGCTCAGGCTATTGAAAAGGAAGCGTGTTCAAGTTTTATTAGCCAATACACATCTTTACTAAAAAATTATGACAATCCTTCTCCCATACTCCCACTTCTTTTGCAGTCTTTTGACTATGAGAATTTAAAAGAAGTTTCCAATGCCTTAAATCATGGGCAAAAAGAAGTTCCAGGAATTCAGCCTATAGAACATTATAATATTCTTAAATATTCTGCTTGGCCAGATATAAAGGAGATGACCAAAAATACTCCCTTATCTTGGTACACGAGCCTTTCTCCACTTGAAGAGCAGGCTCAAAATGATAGCAAAATAGATTTTACCTATCTAGAACAGGTTTGGTCAGCTGTAAATGCAATAAAAACTTCTTGCAGGCAGGATGTCATTTCACTTATTCGTGAAAAGATTCAGTTTGAGACTGTTCTTTGGGCACTGCGCCTTCGAATCTATTACAATATGACTGAAGATGAAATTATCCCAAAACTTTTTAAATCAGCTACTGCATCTGATCTTTTGTCACCAGCTAAGAAAACTTTTTCCCTTGAACTTGACAATTATTCAGCTTGGCAAAAGTGGAAATTTTCATCTTATCTTAACCCCTATGAAGAGGGGGCTTTTTGGTCCCTAGATCCGGTCTGGCTTTCAAATTCATACAAAAAGCATTATGTAAATCGTGCCCGTCATCTTTTTCACAAGCATCCCTTTACAGAATGTCCCTTGTTTTGTTTTTTTATAATTAAGCGTAACGAATTAGAGCTTATAAGAACGGCGGCAGAAAGTTTGCGCCTTAATGTTGGCTCTGCTCAAGCCATGAAGATGGCAGGTGTACAGGAGGAAGGCAATGGCTAGAACTGTAGCAATGAATCTAATGGAACTTATAGTATATAAGAAGGACATCAGCAAAGTCCTTATGTATTTGGGAAGTTTAGGAAATTTCCAGTTCCAAAAGGAATTCAGTAAAAATCAAGTAAAAAAAGATTCCTCTGAATCCTCTAAAGAGGCTAGTATTTTTAACAGGTTGCAGCAGGCTAGGGTTCTTTTAGATTTAAATGAACTTGAAAACTATACAATGAAAGCAGGTCTTCCTTCTAGTGAAGATGAAAAAGTCGCCATATCTTTAATGGATACTGCGGAAAAAATCCATGCCAAGGAGATAGCTGCATTAGAGCTAAAGAAAAAGGCTTTTGATACCTATAATGAAGCCACTGCCTTTTCAAATCTTAATGTTTCTTTTGCATCGTTAGAAGATTTTTCATTCTTATCTTTAAAGATTGGAAAAGTTAGCGAAGAAAAGCTTGAGCCTTTACGATTGGCCCTAGAAGGCAAGGGAATTATTGCCCATCCTGGTAATGATAAAAATCGTATACTTGTGGCTTGTTCAAAAAAAACAGCTACTTTTGTTGATGCCGAATTAAAGAAAGTTGGCTTTGTTGAGTTGCAACTGCCAAAGGATTTTAAAGGTGTTCCAAGTGAAGCCCTTTGTACCTTAGAAGAAGAGAAAAACAAGGCAGAATCTTATGCAAATGAAGTTGCCCAGGAGCGGAAAAATTACGCAGAAAGTCACAAAGAAGAATTATACCGCTTACTCCAGCTTTATTCTTTTAGCAGTCAAATTGAATCTACTTGCAAAAAGTTAGAATCAACTGAATACGTTTACCGGCTTACAGGCTGGATACCAGCTTCTCTGTCAAGGGAAATAATGAAAAAACTCGATGAACTTACGGAAAACAGAACTGGCATCCGGTGTTTTTTACCAGAAGAAGTTTCTTCTATAAAATCAGGGGCAGAAGAAGTTCCTGTTCTTTTAAAGCACGGGAAGTTTGTTTCCGCTTTTAACCGTATGATTCTTTCTTATGGTTCTCCCCTTTATGGCACCATTGACCCGACCCCCTTTGTGGCCATTTTCTTTACTTTACTTTTTGGTATAATGTTTGGAGATGCAGGGCAGGGCTTGGTTTTCTTGCTAGTTGGAATTTTAATGTGCCTTGGCAAGATGAAGCTTATGGGCTGGGAAAAATTTGGTCGCATATTTATTTGCATAGGAATAACTTCTACAATAATGGGGCTTTTAACAGGTGAATTCTTTGCAAGTGAACATGTTCTTGCCCCTTTCAGCCGTTTTGTCACAGGCATTTTTGGTCAAGAAAGAGAACAGATACTTCCCATGATGCCTAACGGTAGCCCTGAAGCTACAAGACGTATGTTTATGTTCTTTGGTTTTACTGTTGGTATAGGCTTCATAATTAATACCTGCGGTCTTATCATAAACATTGTAAATCAATTTAGCTTAAAACGCATTCCCAAGGCCTTGTTTGGCAAGACTGGTCTTAGCGGTGCTATTTTCTTCTGGTACGTCTTGGCTTTTGCTCTTTCTATTGCCTTCTTAAATCATTCACCAGCTATATGGGATTGGTGCATTATAGGGGTAACACTTCTTCTTACGGCTTTTGCAGAGCCTATTGAGCGCTTGATGGAAGGTCACCGCCCTGTTTTTGAGAACGGACTTTTTAGCGGTATAATCGCAGCTGTCGTTGAAGTGATAGAAGTAATATCATCCTATATTTCAAATACTGTCTCTTTCCTCCGTGTCGGGGCTTTTGCGCTTGCCCATGCGGTTTTAGGCTATATAATCTCAATGATGACTGAGCTGTTACCAGGCCCTGCAGGTCTTTTAGTTGCGCTTTTAGGAAATGTAATCGTTATTGGTCTTGAAGGCATGATAGTTGCTATTCAGGTCGTAAGGTTGCAATATTATGAGTTTTTCAGTAAGTTCTTTTCAGAAACAGGCAAGGAATTTTCCCCCTTTGTTTTTGTATATAGGAATTCTGCTGTAGAATAGGAAGTAATTCCGTGTTTTTCGGAATTTTAGATATAAAATTAATGTTAATGCGAGGTGTCGTATGAATTTTTTTATGAATAAGAAGATTTTTGCTCTTCTTGCCCTGATGTTGTCACTTTCTTGTGTAACTTTGTTTGCCCAGTCAAGTAAAGATTCTTCTAAAGAAGGTCAGGCAGTAGAAGCTGCTGATTCATCTGTACTGAAGTATGTTGCCGCGGCTGTTGCAGTAGGTGTAGCCTGTATAGGCGGTGGTATTGCAGTAGGAAAAATCGGTGCTGCTGCTATGGGTGCCATGAGCGAAAACGCAGAACTTTCCGGAAAGGCCCTTCCTTTCGTAGGTCTTGCTGAAGGTATTTGTCTTTGGGGCTTCCTTGTTGCTCTTTTGATTATAATGTAGGAAGTTTTCTTGGACTATTATGTTATAGGTGAACGGGAACTCGTCTTAGGGTTTTCGCTCGCGGGGGTTCAGGGGCAGGCTGTCACCAGCAGGGAGGAGGCTTTAGATGCCTTCAACCGCATGACCGGTCAGCTTTCTGCAAAAGCAAATATTGCTGCCCAGGACAGACCAAAAGTTCTCATTTTGACAGAAGAAGTCAGTGATATGTTGTCAAAAGAAGTTCTTGATTGGCAAATGGGGGGAGCATCGCCTCTTATTGTAGAAGTGCAGGGTCTTTCAGGTCATATTGCAGGACGAAAGACTTTGACAGATTCTATTAGGGAAGCTATAGGAATTCAGGTTTAGGAAAATTAAGTATGGAAGAATTACGTTCAACAGATATACTTGATCAGGAAATTCGCTCTGATGTTAAAAAAAGAGCAGAAGAAATTCTTGAAAAAGCAAAAGAGGAATGCGAAAAACTTCTTTCTAGTGTAGATGAAAAAGTTTCATCTGCCAAAGAAGAAGCTGTTAAAGCTAGTCAGCAAAGAATTTCCATTTATGAAAAAAAAGCCAATGCTTCCCTTCCTTTAGAGAAGCAACGGTATTTTGTTTCTTACGTTTACTCTCAAGTTGTAGAGGCCATGAACTCTTATTTTGAGGTCTTAGGGGAAAGTGGCCGCCTTTCTATAATACAATCTCTTGTTGAACGTTCTATTCCACAATTGCAGCATAAAAAAATAACTGCCTTTTGTATAAATATAGACCCTAAAGATGTTGATGCATTGTTAAAAAAAGAGCTGAAAGAGAATTTTGCCTCTTGCAAAAAGTATGAAGGCTTTCTTGAGCCTGAAGGAGCTGTAAAAGGCTTTAAATTTAGGGATGGTCTTATCCTAAAAACGGAAGATTCTTCTGTTTTGTGTCGTCTTACCCTAGATGAAAGGGCAAAAGAGATTCTGGATGCAAATATTTTTGAACTTTCTCAAAGCTTGTTCTGCGGGAGGCTTGCACAATGATTGAAGGAAAAATTACCCGCATCAGTGGACCTATTGTATATGCTTCAGGTCTTGATAAATGCGGACTTTATGATGTTGTTGATGTTGGAGAAAAAAAACTTATAGGTGAGATTATCCGACAGGATAAGGGCTTTGCTACGATTGAAGTATACGAAGATGATAGTGGCATGGCTGTAGGGGAAAAAGTCGTAAGTAAGGAAATGCCGCTTTCTTTACGGTTGGGTCCAGGTCTTGTGGGGACAATTTACGATGGAATTCAAAGGCCTTTAAAAAGCATGGCAGAAAGTGGCGGTGCCTTTTTATTGCCCGGTCAAAGAACAGAAGCCCTTGATCTTGAAAAAAAATGGGATTTTATACCTGCTGAAATAGATGGGAAAACGCTTTCTGCAGGTTCTTCAATTTATCCTGGTATGGTTCTAGGTACCGTGCAGGAAACTGGTTCCATAACACATAAAATAATGGTTCCCCCTGCAACTAAGGGGAAAAAACTTGTAGAATTTGCAGGTAAGGGCTCATACACTGTTGATGAGATTATAGGGAAGACTGATGTTGGCGAAGACCTTAAACTGTCCCAGTATTGGCCTGTTCGTAAGCCCCGCCCCTTTGCAAAAAAGTTGGAAGTTTCAGAGCCCCTTATAACTGGTCAGCGCGTAATAGATATTTTCTTCCCCTTAAGTAAGGGGGGAACTGCTGCGATTCCTGGTGGCTTCGGTACAGGAAAGACTATGACACAGCACGCAGTTGCAAAATGGTGCGATGCAGATTTGATTGTTTATATTGGTTGTGGTGAGCGCGGAAACGAAATGACAGATGTTCTTACAGAGTTCCCAAGTCTTATTGACCCAAGAAATAACCGGTCACTTATGGAACGTACCATCCTCATCGCTAATACTTCAAATATGCCGGTTGCGGCTCGTGAAGTTTCCTTGTATGCAGGTATTACTTTAGCCGAGTATTACAGGGATATGGGTATGCACGTTGCTATCATGGCTGATTCAACTTCAAGATGGGCAGAGGCCCTCCGTGAGCTTTCAGGCCGTATGGAAGAGATGCCTGCTGAAGAAGGTTTCCCTGCATATCTTCCAACCCGCCTTGCAGAATTTTATGAAAGGGCAGGGCGCGTAGACTCTCTAAACGGACAAGAGGGCTCTGTAAGTGTAATTGGCGCTGTTTCTCCTCCTGGAGGTGACTTTTCAGAGCCTGTAACACAACATACAAAGCGTTTTATCCGCTGCTTCTGGGCCCTAGACAGGGAACTTGCAAATGCCCGCCACTATCCCGCTATCGGTTGGATAGACTCTTACTCAGAATACGCAGAGGAAGTGAGGGGATGGTGGGATAAATTCGATCCCCGTTGGGCTTCAATCCGCATAAAGGCCTTGGATTTGCTAAAGAAAGAACAGCGCTTGCAGCAAATAGTCCGCCTTATTGGTGCGGAAGCTCTTCCTGACTCAGATCGTCTGATTCTTATGGTTGCAGATATGATAAAGAATGGTTTTTTACAACAGTCAGCCTTTGATGATATAGACCAATTTTCTGTACCAGAAAAACAGTTCCGTATTCTTTTTCTGATTATGGATTTCTATGATGATGCCCTTCAGGTTATAAAGCAGGGGTGCCCCTTATTAAAAATTATTTCCCTTGATGCCCGCAATGAGATTATAAGGGCAAAGTCTACGGTGCCTAATAATGATCTGACTGGTCTTTCTTCTATAGAAAAGCATTTAAAAGAGCAAATGAGTGACTTAGAGCGGACTTACCGCAGGGATGCAACAGAATGAAAGGAATAGAATACAAGGGGCTTACCAAAGTTGATGGTCCTATTATAGTAGCAAAAAGAACACCTTCTTCTTTTTATGATGAAGTTGTTTACGTCCGCGACAAGTTTGGTCAGAAAAAAACGGGTCGTATTATTGATATAAATGAAGATCTGGCTGTAATTCAAGTTTTTGGTTCTACTACCGGTCTTGATTTACAAGAAACTTCTATAGAATTCCTTGACCAACCTATGGAACTGCGTGTAGGCAAGGGGCTACTTGGAAGAATTTTTAATGGATTGGGTGAGCCCATAGATGGATATCCTCCTATTATTTCAAGCAAGAAGGTAAATGTCAATGGAAACCCAATCAATCCGTATAGCCGTGTTTACCCACGGGATTTTATTCAAACAGGAATTTCTTCAATAGATGGAATGAATACCCTAATCCGTGGGCAAAAGCTTCCTATTTTTAGCGGTAACGGACTTAGCCACAACCGACTGGCTGCACAAATAATTCGTCAGGCAAAGATAAAGAATTCCGACGAAGACTTTGTAATGGTTTTTGCCGGTATGGGTATAATGTACGACGTTGCCCAGTTCTTTAAAAATACCTTTGAGGAGTCTGGTGTTTTAAGCAAGGTTGTAATGTTCCAATCTTTAGCAGATGCCCCCTCTATAGAAAGAATTATAACCCCCCGTTGTGCTCTTACCGCGGCCGAATATCTTGCATTTGAATGTAATATGCACGTTCTTGTGGTTTTAACGGATATGACCAACTACTGTGAAGCCCTGCGTGAAATTTCAACTACCCGTGGAGAAGTTCCTGGCCGCAAAGGTTATCCTGGTTATCTTTATTCTAACCTTGCCGAACTGTACGAAAGGGCTGGAAAAGTTGATGGCAGTACAGGGTCAATAACTCAGATACCAATTCTTACAATGCCTAACGATGATATCAGCCACCCCATTCCTGACCTGACCGGCTATATTACCGAAGGTCAAATTGTTCTTGACAGGGAAATGGGGCAGAAGGGCCTGTATCCTCCTGTAGCAGTTCTACCATCGCTTAGTAGGCTTATGAAGGACGGTATTGGAGAAGGAATGACCCGCGAAGATCATTCTGCTGTTTCTAGTCAGCTTTTTGCTTCCTACAGCAAAGTAAAGTCTATCCGTAACCTTGCCGCCATTATCGGTGAAGAGGAAATCTCTGATCTTGACAAACTGTACTTAAAGTTTGGAAACGAATTGGAAGAAAAGTTCTTTACTCAGGGGGAATTTGAGGACCGCTCAATAGAAGAGACCCTCGATTTAGGCTGGAAAATACTTTCTATTTTGCCCAAAACAGAACTTTACAGAATCAAGGAAGAATTTATTCAGAAATATTTGCCTAATAAGGAAAACTAATGGCTAAGCAGAATATTGCGCCTACAAAGTCAAATCTCCTTTCTCTAAAAGAACAGCTAGCTGTAAGCACAGAGGGCTATGATTTATTGGAGCAAAAGCGAGAAATTCTTGTTATGGAATTGATGAGGCTGGTAGAAAGGGTAAAGCTCTTAGAAAAAGATATAGATAAATGCATCGCTAAGGCTTACCCGTCTTTAAAGTCCATGCTTTTGTCAATGGGTGGAGATAGGGTAGAAAAGATTGGCAGCCTTGTAAATTATGAGTTCAAACTGACTAAAAAGCCACTTGTTATAGGAGGCATGTCTTTTACTTCTATAGATGTCCAGCTTCCTAAAAAACAGTTGTTTTCATCTTTTATAGGAACTGCTCCTGAAAATGATCAGGTTATGGGTGATTTTTTCCAATTGCTTTCCTTGCTTACCCAAATGGCTTCTATCAGAACCATTGTCTGGCGGCTTGCAATGGAAGTAAAGAAGACCCAACGACGTGTAAATGCCTTGGATAAAATGGTGATTCCCCAGACCAAGGAGACTGTAAAGTATATAGAAGGTGTCCTAGAAGAAAGGGAAAGGGATAATATATTTGTATTAAAGTCCCTCAAAAAGGGAAGGACATAAGGTATGATAAAATCGCTTTTTGAGCGGATTTTTGTGGCTTATAATGGTTCTAAGTCCTCGCAAAATGCTGTAATGTATGCTATTTTAATGGCTAAGCTCTACAAGTGCCAGGTAAAGGTTTCCTATATTGTTGATGTAGAGGCTATAAAAAAACTTTCGCTTACAAAATTTATTGTGACAGATGAAGCTGAAGAAATAAAAAGTCAACTTATGTTAGATGGAGAACGTAAGCTTCGCTATGCCCAGGAACTTGCTAAATCTAAGGGCATTACCCTAGAAACACAATTGCGTTATGGTTCTGTTTGGTCTGAAATAATAATGGCTGCAGATGAATTTAAGGCTTCCCTTATACTTTTAGGAGGAGCGCTTGAAACAAATTATTTTGCAAGCCTGAATAAAAGCTCAATAAGCAATCAAAATTCAGAGATTATTGGATCTGCTCACTGCTCTGTTATAGTTGTGAAGCAGCCATACTTGGAACAACTTTTTAAGATGGCCTGATGAATATTTTTAAACTTTTTTGCAAGGCTTTTATAGCTTCATTTTCAATAGTCCTCTTTTCTTCAACGGCACTTTCTTGCATTTCAACGCAGGCACAAGCTCATGAGGAAGAAGAAAACCAAAGTGATTTTATTCAGCTTGTTCAAGATGATGAATCTACTACTGGTGAAGCTACCTTACCACTACAAGTTTTAGGGAATATTATTTCTTCTGCTGATTATGATTCATTAGATATAGAAAGATTAGCCATCCCCTTATGTTCTGCTGCTTTAAGCCCCCATGATGCTCAAGACCATGAAGTTCATACGTATAATGGATTTACCCTTTGCTACCGCGAAAGCTACGAACAGAGTGAATGGGTTGCCTATGTCCTTACAAAAGAAGAAGTTTTAGGCGTAGAAGAAGAAAGGTCTAATGATTTTAGGGCTGATACCCTTATTTCTACAGGGTCTGCAACTCCTGCAGACTATAAAAAGTCTGGCTATGACAGGGGCCATTTAGCACCCTCTGCTGACATGCGGTGGAGCAGTGGCAGCATGAAAGACTGCTTTTTGATGAGCAATATGAGTCCCCAAAGTCCTGCCCTCAACCGCCGTATTTGGAAGAACTTAGAGGAAAAGGTTCGTAGCTGGGCCGTTACCTATGGCTTTGTAGTAGTTGTAACCGGTCCCCTGCTAGAAAAACCTTCGTCCTATTATAATACAATAGGTGCAAACAATGTCAGCGTGCCAGAATGGTTCTACAAGGCACTTCTTACATTTGAAAAGCAAAGTGATGGATCTATTTTGGTAAGAGCTACAGCATTCATCATGCCAAATGAAGTGCCCCCTGATGCAAAAATGATGTCTTACCAAACAACAATAGATGAAGTAGAAGAAAGGACCGCTTTAGATTTATTTTCGGCCCTCCCTGATTACGTTGAAAATTATGTGGAAGCCCAATCTAATTTTTAGAGGCCTACATTTTTTCTGATTGGTAATTTACTAAAGTTGTTACTTTTACAGGGGAAAGGACCCTGTCGTAGTTTAGGAAGGGTAAACCTATTACCCCAAACACATCGGTAACACTTGCCCCACCTTGTTCAACAAGGTTCTTGGCAGCTGCTAAAGTGCCACCTGTTGCAATCAAGTCATCAACTAAAAGTATTCTTTGCCCACGTGCTATATCTGCACAGTGAACCTCAATTTCGGCAGTAGCATATTCTAGGTTATATTTACAAGTGTACGTTTTTCCGGGCAGTTTCCCCTTTTTCCGAATTAAAATCAACGGAATTCCCATTTTTTCTGCAAAGGGGGCTGCAAAAATAAATCCTCTTGATTCTATTCCTGCAACTGCATCTATTTTGTTATCCTTGTAAAGCTCAATCATGCGGTCAATAGTGTACTTAAAGGCATCTGGATGCCGTAAAATTCCAGTTATATCATAAAAAAGAACACCTGCTTTTGGAAAATCAGGAATCCTTCCTATAACTTTATCAAGAATCTCAAAGTCTTTGTTATTTTGTTCATTCATGCCTTATATTGTACATTATATGCTAAGTCTTTGTCAAATGCAGTTTTTTTTACTTTCTTAAATGTTAATACTTGACATAAAACCGCAAAGATTGCAAAATAGTGAAAAGTATATAGAATAAGTGTAAGGGGTTCGTTGTGGAAGATGATATTCTCACTATTGAAGAGGTTGCAAAATATTTAAGGGTAAGCGAAAGAACTGTTTATGATTGGGCTCAAAAAGGTGAAATTCCTAGTGGAAAAATCGGGACTGTTTGGCGCTTTAAGAAATCAGAGATTGAAAAGTGGGTTAATGAACGTCTTTCATCTTCTTCTAAACTAGAAAAGGCTGATATGTATGCTTTAGTTAAGAATATACTGTCTCCAGAAAGGATTATCTTCATGAATCATCCCACAAAGCACGATGCCTTGCTTGAACTTTCTGAAAATTTAGCAACCGCACCTCAAATAAAAGATGGAAAAGAGCTTGCTGAAGAAATCCTAAAAAGAGAAGAACTTATGTCAACTGCTTTAGGACGAGGAATAGCTATTCCCCATGTTCGCCTTTCTTCTGTAACAGATTTAGTAATGTCTGTTGGCATTTCACTTACAGATATTATAGACTTCCAAACAATAGACGACACCCCTGTAAGGCTTCTTTTTATGATTGCTGCTGCATACAATCAGCATAGTTATTATTTGCAGACTTTGTCATTTTTCAGCTCAAAGCTAAAAAATCAAGACTTACGGGATGCCTTGCTTAATGCAAAGGATTCCATGGAGGCTTACAACCTCCTGATAAAATAATTAGGGAAAGAATATTTCAATCCACTGGCTTTGATTGTCTTGGCCAGCCTGGATTTTTCCCCAAGTAAGACCTTTTGCAGTTGTTTCTCCCATAAGGTATTCCTTTCCATTATACGTAAAGGCATGTCCCTTATGGCTAGAAGTGATTGCAGGCATGGCATGGCTGTAAGAGGCACTTACCAACATAATTGCATCTTGATTCATGCTGCTTAAAAGAACGCAAAGCAGCATTGACCTGCTGTCGCAATCCGAGCCACTTCCTAAAAGAACTGAAGGAAGTGGGGTAAAGTCGCTAGAATTCTTTTCCCTTTCGTATTTAAAATCTTGAACCCAATACAGGAGTTTTTGAGCAAGTTCAGTTTCGTCTTTGCAGGTTTTCGCAATCTCATTATATATGTCAAATGAAACTTTTTGTAAGCGGTGAAAGGAGTCCCTATAAATCATCCTGTAGTACCTTTTCCAAGCTTGCAACCACTGCTTGCTCTGTGTGTACAGGGTCAACACTTGATACTCCCTCTGTATTAAATAAGCGGCGGCTTCCTGGTCTGAAGCTCTCATCTTGCTTTTGATTTTTTTTCCATCTATCTCTAAGTTTACATCTGTCCATTGCTCTGAATCAGGATACAGGGATTGCGTATATATTCCACTTTCAAAATATGAGCCTGCATCAATATTTATGCTATCTAAAAAGCTAGTCATAAAGGGAATGCAATTTTCCTTTTGTCCTATAGGGCACCAGGTTATACAGATAACAAAGCCCTTTCCTTCAGGGATTTTCGCTGCCATTGCATTAGCATAGACCGCTATTCCATTTAAATTAAAATTAAAAGTTGAAAGGGAAGCTGTCATGTTTCGCCAATATACTTCCGTAATTTGTAGATCACTTGATTTTAGCGATTGGCTTGTTTTTTCAAGTGCTTCGTGAGTATTTTTATATTTTCCTTCAGGTAAAACTTTTATTATTGCTGAAACAGGAACAATTACGTAATCAAGCTGAAAGGCAGAGCCATCTTTTGCTGCATCTGTTAGCATATAGCCTTCTAGCAAGTCTATGCTTAAATCCGCATTGCTTTTACTTAAAGAAACTCTTTCTGCAAAACTTTCCAGGCCTGTTAGGAATACAAGCAAGATTGAAAGGGTAAGGTAAAAAAAAGCTTTCTCTAGGGCTGGTCTTGTCATTTTTTGTCTCCTTAATTAATATATCGGTAGAATGGCACAGTTTTCAATATTATTCCAAAATGATGAAATTCTCCTTATAAACAAAGCTGCAGGGGTTTCGGTACAAGGAGGCGAAGGAATTTTGCATCCATTAGATAAGGAACTTTCTGCTCAAGTGGGATACCAGGTTCATCTTGTCCATAGGCTAGATAAAGATACCTCGGGGCTCCTTCTTGTAGCAAAGACTTCTAGTGCGGCTGCAAAATGGACTAGGCTGATAGGGGAAAAGTTTGTAAAAAAAACATATACGGCTTTTTGCTTGGGGCAACCCCTGGTAAATGGAAAAAAAACGAGGTCTGGTTCACTAAAATCTTCTCTAGTAGCTCATGGGAAAAGTCAAACTGCGTCCTTGTCTTTTACGGTAGAAGATGAATGTAAACTTGAAGAAGGGCTTTCTCTGTATCGCATACGTGTTACCCTAGGAACTGGCAGAATGCATCAAATCCGTATTCAGCTGTCACAGGTAGGGGCCCCCCTGGCCGCAGATGATAAGCATGGAGATTTTAAGGCTAATAAAATTATTCGAAAGCTAGGAATAAAAAAACTCTGCCTAGCTGCAACAGAACTTGTCTTACCCCTTGAGGGGGAAAACAGAACTTTTAAAATCCCCCTGCCTGACCATATGGCAAAAATTGAAGAATTGTATTTTCATCCTTCAAAATCCGCTAATACCTGACAAAGGGCCTGATACAGGGCATCCATATCTTCCTCTGTAGTTTCAGGGCCAAAACTGAACCTGACGGCAGATTCTTTTTCTTCAGCTGAAAGCCCCATCGAATCAAGAATGGGCCTTTCGTGGCTACCTGCAGAACAAGCAGACCCCGTGGAAATATAAAAACCCTTTGCGCTCAATGCCCTTTCCATTACTTGCCCAGGGATTCCTATAAAAGCTGCTTGAAGAACCCAGGGGGAAAACTTTTCTTCATTTTCAATTCTATTTGGCGGAATTAGGATAGTTTTTTTTACAGCTTTATTGGATAGTTTAAGTATTTTTTCAGAAAAATCCCTAGTATATCTTTTCTGCCTGTCTAAACGCTCAAACAAAGACTGATTGCTTCCTTCCTTTATGAAATTTTTTTCTAGGCAAAGGGCTGCTGCATAGGCACCAAAAAGATTTTCTGTTCCGCTTCTTATGTTTTTTTCTTGACCACCGCCCCGTAAAAAGGGCGTAATTTCTTTTGCAAGATATAAAAGACCAATGCCTCTTGGGCCTCCGATTTTATGTGCGCTGATTGCAGCAGAATCAATTCCCTTATAGTTTAAGTTCAATTTAATTTTTCCTGCAGCCTGCACACAATCTACGTGAAAGAAGGGTTTGCGCCTTCCTTTTCCCCAATTACAAAGCTTATCTGCAATTTCATAAACCTCTTGGATTGCACCAGTTTCATTGTTTACTGCCATAACAGAAACAAAGGCAGTGTCATCTTCAAGGGCCTCAATAATACTATCTGCCTTTACAAAGCCATTTTTGTCTGGATTAACACAAATTATTTTCCAACCACAGTTTTTTATAGCTTTAGCCATTTCTCGCAGGGCTGGATGCTCAATAGAAGAAAGTACAATGCTTCCCTTTTGAGGACGTGCAAGAAGAGAAAGTAGGGGAATGTGGTCGCTTTCTGTGCCTCCGCTCGTAAAAAAAACTTGTGAAACCTTTACCCCTAAGGCTTTTGCACACCGATCCCGAGCTTCTTCCAAAGCTAGCCTTGCATCTTTTCCCGCCCTGTGTATTGCCGATGGGTTTGCCCAATGACTTAGGGCATAATCCAATGCCTGTCTCTGTACTTCCTCATCTGGAATAGCTGTTGCAGCCCAATCAAAGTAACCTTTTTTCATTTTAATACTTCTTCAATATAATTATTTTCAACTTCTTGTATAAGGGTTTGGCACAGTCCTTTTTGCACTATCATACGAATTTTATCAGGACTTTTGTTCTTCTTATCTTTTTTCATTGCTTCCATAAGCAGGGGAAGGGCAGAATCTCCTTTTTCTTTTAAAACAACAGGGCGGGCCGATATATCATATCCATACGTTTTAAGAATATTTTTCGATTCTTCCGCAAAGTCTAAAGTACATAAACCTAAATTGTAGCTTAAATCCCATGCCCTGCTCATTCCCCAAGCCACAGCTTCCCCATGACTTATCTTTCCTAAGCCTGCCACGGCTTCAAGTGCGTGACCAAAGGTATGCCCCAAATTTAAGAATGCCCTTCTGCCTTTTTCCCTAGGGTCTTCTTGAACAATAGCGGCCTTAGCTTTTGCGCATATTTCTATTATCTTGCTTAGGATTTTTGCATCCCTATTCATAATAGCTACATTTTCATTTTTAAAAAGGAGTAAAAGCTCTTCACTGAACAAAAAGGCTGTTTTTATCGCTTCTGCAAGACCAGAAATATATTCTTTTGCACTTAAACTTAAGACAAAATTTGAGCAAACAGAAAGGTTTGCAGCAGGCCAAAAGGAACCTACCATGTTTTTAAAACCTTCGTAATCACAACCTGTTTTTCCACCTATAGCTGCATCAACCATCGACAGCAAAGTTGTGGGTACAAAGTCAACAGCAACGCCCCTTTTAAATATAGAAGCTGCAAAAGCCGTCATATCACAGATTACGCCGCCACCTATAGCTATAAAAAGGCAGTTCCTGGTAAAATTTGCTTCTAGGGCAGTTTTTACAATGGACAAGACACTTTGCATTGTTTTATAGGCTTCACCTGGACCTAGAATCAAAAGGATGTCATTGTTTTTTTTGTATACTGAAAGGGCCTTTATGTCTTCTGCCTCAAAATACTTACAGAAAGCCTGCATAGAGGGGAGACTTGCTATAGTTGTATCTGTAACAAATAATCTAGAAAGATTTGACTCTGTGCTAAAAAAAAGCGATGGAAGGTCAATTTCTCCCTTATAAAAGTGTATATCAGTTTTATCAAAACCTGAAGTCTCAGGATAAGAAAGCGTAAATGTACTTGTAATATTCATGCAAATATTCTACTAACTTTTTCTGTATGTTTCTAGTACTTTTTGCTTTCCATAGCCTTTAAATCGCTGATTACCTTTTCAAGCCTGGTCAGTTCCCTGTCTAGAATTTTTTTATAGTCTAAAGAACCATTTGTAACCCTTTCTTTTTCATCTTCCCAATTCTGTATATCAGAAAGATTGAGGAAGGCAAAATGCGAAACATTTGCTTTTTCAGCCCAAAGCTTTGCCTCTTCCCAATAGCTATAGCCAGCCTTATAGAAAGATTGGGCTTTTTCTAAGTTTCTAAGGTATTCGTCTTTCCATGGAGCATCGTAAAAATATGCAGCCTTTTTGTCATAGATGCGACCTAAGCGCAGGTGCTGCTCTATAAGTTTAAGGTTAATGTGCATCTGAAACAGGTACCTGTATTTTTCCCACTGGTTTTCAGTTTCTACATGGGCCATTGCATAGTAGGGATTTGCAAAATCTGCTTTTACGGCTTTTTCTAGCCAATATATGTTTTCCAAGCAGTCATCTGGATATTGCTGGTAGTGGATGTGGTAGAGCTTGAAAAAATCTTCCTTATATTTGCATACGTAGGCAGACGCTGAAAAGGATGAAAAGAAAAGCCCTAGTAGAAAAAGTACGAGTATTTTTATTGTTTTCTTAGAAAATAAAATTTTAGTTTTCACCCTTCTACTATCGGAAGATTTTTATCAGTTAATAAGACATCTTATTTTAGGCTTGAGATTTCTGCCCAAATAAGGGCTGCAATTTCTTTCTTGCTTTTTTTTGCATCTATGAGTACAGTTTTCATTCCGCTAGAAGCAGGGTATTCTTGAATAATTTCCTTATAGTTTTTTACAACTTTGTTTAGGTAATCTTCCTTTTCATATATTTCCCTGTATTCCCTATTTCCAAGCCTGGCCAGTGAATCTTTTGCTTGTATGTCAAAGTAGAAGAGCAGGGCTGGAAGGGGAAAATTGCTATTTAAGAGCCGTGGAACAGAAGGGGGGCAAGAAATACTTTGATAGGCAAGTGAGGAGAAAAAATACCTATCGGATACAACTTTTCTGCCGGACTTGCAGGCCTCTGCTATTCCCGTAACAAGCTGATTTTGATTTTCAATGACAAGTTTCCCCCCTATGTGCTCGCTCCTGTCTGCGGCAAAAAGATAGGCTGCACTTTCATTTGTAACAGGAAAATCCCCCTTTAGCATCTGCCGCAAAAACTTTCCTGTAGGCCCGCTTGTAGGCTCGCTAGTAAATAGAAAATCTTCCGCCTCTTTTTTCGCTCTTAATATTTCAATTTGAGTTGAGGTTCCAGCCCCATCTATACCTTCAAATACAATAAAATTCTGTAATACCATGAAAATACCTTCTATAAATTTCTTTAATTTGCTAAAATAGTAAATTGCCTTTTTAGAGGTGCCCTTTTGCTATAAATGAAACAGTGGGTCAAAAATTCTATAAGCATTTTTATATTCCTCATTATAATTACGGGCATTTTTGCCCTGCTAAGCCCTGTTTATAGATTTGTGACAAAAACAATCCGTTCCTATGAAAAGCAGTTTGTGGCTACCTTTGTGGAAAAAACTGGTATGGGTATTTCTTATCAGTCTCTTTCTCCCTCTATTTTATCAGGAATTCACATTCAAGGTATAGAGGTATATGACATAGAAAGCAAAGAAAATATCTTCACTGTAAAAAAAACTGTAATTTCTTATAGCCTCTGGCAGGTTATCAGGGGAAATTGGGATCAGGTTCTTACTAGGCTTACGATAAATGATGTTGATTTTGAATTTAGCAAGGAAAAAAATCCAGGCCTTTACAATAAATTTATAAATTGGTTTGAAAGCCCCAGTGAAAATACTGAAGAGAAAAAAGAAAAATCAGATATTTTAGTAAAACAGGGGCTCTTAGATTTAATTCAAGAAATAATTTTTATATTACCCTTTGACGTAAAGGCGAAAAATATTCATGCGGCCTTTATTGGCGAAAAAAATGAGCATAGGGCCGGAATATATAATCTGTCCCTTGAACGTGACAAAGAAGGTGTCGCTGTCTCTACAAAAATCCAAGGATATGCCTATACAAGGCTAGAAGCTTTGGACGGAAAAAGCGCGGGTATTTCTTTTGACCTTGCCGGAAATATCCTGCATGATTTTTCAGGCTCCTCCATGCTTCTTTCCGTAGATAAATATTCCGCAGATTATACTGTAAATAAACTTGAATTTTTAATCCGTTATGCGGATGGTCTTGCTGTATTGCGGTCTACTCAAAGGCTACAGCCTTACAATATATTTGTGCAGTTTGATTTACGTTCAGGAGACTTAGCTTCAAGCCTTTCCATGCAGAATTTAAGACCTTCTTCAGTTGTAAAGATTCCGGGGATAAACTCTTACTTGGACATGTTTTTGGCAACACGGTATACGGCTGACTTAACTTTTTCTTTAAATGTTTTGTCATTAGACTATAGTTGGACCGGCTCAGGTTCCTTTTATATGCCAGGAGACTTTTTTTCTTCTTCAGAGCGGATAGCCTTTGATGCTAGTGGAAATAATACAGATATTAAGATTCGTTCAATAAGTGCGGAAGGACAGGCTTTAGGGGTAAAAGCTTCCGGTTCATTTAATATACCAAGTCTTATGCCTTCTTTAGCTGCAAGTGTAGACCATTACCTTTTGCCAAATGGAAATGCACTTGCAGGTGATTTATATGTTGAACCCTTTAAGGGGGGAATTTCAGCCCTTATACCTGTTCTCTCTATGGGGGAAGAGACTCTTTCCGGTGTTCAAGCTGAAGTATATCTTAAAAAATCAAGCATAGACTTTACATTTGAAACAAATGAATATTCACACACTGAATATGATGTTCCTGCTTTAATACATGCGGATGGGACTTTAGCCTTTGCGGGTAAGCCGTATTTACAGGCCCAGTTGTCAATAGAGAATCTATTTATTGATTCAGTCTTAAGATATGCCTCTGTTTTTCTTGATGGAGAAAGCCAAGAATCAGTCAAAAACCTAGCTAAAACGTTTGAACCCTATATCTCAAGTGATGAATTCTATTTTGCTACTGATTTTGAAAGCTTTAACTTTAACTGCCCCTATGCCCTTTTTGCGAACACAAGGGAAGACCGGCAAGTTCTTATGCTCTCCTTTGATGGCAGCAACCGCAACGTGAACATTTCAGGTTTAGACCTTGTGTATGGGGAAAACACCCTGCAAGCTATGGCTCAGGCAGAACTTTCCATGGAAGACAGGCAGGCCTTGTTTACCGCAACCCTAAACATAAATAATATACCGTACAACACCAGTGGTCTTTATTCATTTGACAAGTGGGTAAGTTTTACCGGAGATTATGGACTTGAAGTCTTCGCAGACTTTAGCGAAGACCTTTATGGTTCCTTGCAGCTTTCTGCCTTGCCACTTTCACTGTACGGATATCTTTTGTCCTTTTCAACCTCAACACAATTTTCTTATTCTCAAAGTGAAAGTCTGCAGATGTCTATAAACGATTTTACCGTGGAAGAAATCAGCGGTAAGTTGCCTATTAAGCCCCATTTCTCTTTTGCAGGAAACCTAGATAGAAAAGGGATGGTTTTGGACAGGCTTGACTATTCAGATACAGCTACAGAACTTGAGGGGAGCGGCTATCTTTTGTGGAACATAAATGAAGGTCTTTTTGATTCCGCGAACCTTTCAATAAAGGCTACAAGTTCAGTTTCGTCTGAAAGCATTTTAATAGAAGGAAATTTGACGAATCCGCTCGCAGAAGATTTTTCTTTTGATAATCTTAAAAGTGATTATTATTTTACAGCTCAAGCCTCTGTTGCTGATTTCCCCCTAAACCGCTTTTTACCAACCCAAAAAGCAAATAATACTTTAAGTTTTAAGATTTCTTCAAATGGTACCCTAGAAAATCCCTATTTAACTTTAGAGCTAGAAGATTTTTCTATGCTCTTAGCCGGTAGCAACCTGACCGCTAAGGCTACCTTAGCCTTTGTTGAAGGTTCAGTTACGCTTCCTTATATGAGTGCAGAGTGGGGTAATTTTAAAATAGACAATGTGAACGGTGCCTTTGATATAGCAGATTTTAATGGACAACTTGCGGCTGACTGCTCTGCTAAATTTGGTAACAGGAGTCTTTCTGCCCCCTTGCTTCTTTCTGTTTCTTCCCCTGGTAATTCCTCTTCTGCTGAAGAAAAAAAACTGATTCCTGATGATATACGGGTAAATTTGGACATTGAAAGGATAGATGGAAATATTGTAAAGGAATTTGTGCCTATTCATTTTGTTTTAGACAGGACTCCAGGAGTTACAATCGTAACTTCCGATGATGCTTTGGGTATAAGTGGCGTTTTGTATGATAATGGCGGGTTAGCTGTTGCTGTAAATAAGGAGAAACCCCTGCACTTTGATTTAAATGGTAGCCTGAATAGCAATAATTTTGGTATTGTTTTAACAAACTTTTACTGTGACTTACCCAAAATTTTTTCTTATGTTGATTCTTTGATTGTTTCAGTCAACAGGGGAGCTATTTCTGGTCAGGCTGTTATCTCAGGTCTTGCTTCTGACCCAAATATCGATGGTTCTTTAAGTATTGACAACCTGCTACTCCGTGTTCCGGAAATAATGGAAGAGAATATTACCGCAGAAAGCATTTTGATAACTATGACCCAAAGTCGCATTGAGATTCCAGATTCTGAGCTTTTAGTAGGGGATGGAAGTCTTACAGCCACTGCTTCTCTTTTACTAGACAGGACAAGTTTGTCTTCCCTAGATTTAACGTTAGCAAGCGGAAAAAAGGGTATTCCCATAAATATAAAAACTCCCCTGCTTACAATGAAGGGACGGACTGGCCTTGATGCTAAGATTTATTATGGTGAAAATACTTTCAACGTAGAAGGTTCTGTTGAGCTTAATAATACTGAAATAACCGTTATGGAAGATATTGCAGACCTTGCGTATTCATCCCTTGTGCCCGCTGCCAAAACAGAAGAGGTGCAAGTAAAGGAAGACAGTGAAGCTTTTCCTTTGAATATAAATATAGACTTAAATCTTCTTGTGGGGAAAAAGGTTAGTTTTCTTATAAACCCACTCTTACGGGGCCTTGTAGTTCCAGATACACCGCTTCATTTTACTATGGATACTGCTAACCAATTGTGGTCTATAGAAGGGGATGTTGCCCTTAGGGGAGGAGAAGTTTTTTATTTTAGCCGCAACTTTTACTTAAAAGAGGGGCGGGTTGTTTTAAAAGAGACACAGAGCCGTTTTGACCCCCGCATTACAATCCGTGCTGAAACTAGGGAACACAAAGACGATGGGGATTTGGTAACTGTTACCCTGTCT
>CAJOQA010000012.1 GCA_905236465.1 uncultured Treponema sp. | reverse complement strand
GTCAACAAGTTCCTGTGCTTCTTCTTCTGTAAGTGTACCGTTTTCAAGGTCACGGTTAATATAGATGTCAAGGAATGTAGAAATGCGGCCAACAGACATAGCTGCACCGTTCTGTGTCTTAACAGCAGCAAGATAACCAAAGTAAAGCCACTGGAAAGCTTCGCGGGCATTCTTTGCAGGCTTAGAAATATCAAAGCCGTAAGAAGCAGCCATAACCTTCATCTCTTTAAGGGCCTTTACCTGCTCTGCAATTTCCTGCCTTAAGCGGATAACATCTTCTGTCATTGTTCCGTCTGTTGTGTTATCAAAGTCCTTCTGCTTCTGCTCAATAAGGAAGTCAATACCATAAAGAGCAACGCGGCGGTAGTCACCTACGATACGACCACGTCCATAAGTATCAGGCAAACCAGTAAGGATGTGTGCACGGCGGGCAGCACGGATTTCTGGAGAGTATACTTCAAATACAGCGTCAGAGTGTGTCAAGTGCCACTTTGTAAATACATCATGGATTTCTTTGTTTGGTGTGTAGCCATACATCTCAACAGATTCTTCTGCCATACGAATTCCACCAAATGGCATAAATGCTCTTTTAAGAGGCTTATCTGTTTGTAAACCAACAACCTTTTCAAGATCTTTCTTTGATCCGTCAGCAAAAATATAGCCAGGCTTATGAGAAGTAATTGTAGAAACAATGTCTGTATCCATATCAAGAACACCAGAACGTGTCACTTTTGTTTCAGTGATTTCGCCAGTCTTCTTGTTCTTCTTCTTTTCTACAACTTCTACAGTCTTGTTGTGTTCAGCCTTCTGCAAACGCTGTAATTCGTCAAAAAGACTTTTTGTAGCTTCTGTAGGACCTGCAAGGAATTTTGAATCCCCGTCATAGGGTGTGTAGTTCAACTGAATGAATTCGCGGACATTTACTTCGTCCTGCCAAAGCCTTCCGGTTTTAAAACCTTTCCATTCTTCTCTCTGGACCATTTGTGTTAACCTCTTATAAAAAATATTGGAACCGGTTTTTCAACCGATTACAACGAAAAATTAAATGACCTATCCTTATATTAATCATTTTAAAAGAATTTATCAACTGATTTTGGCTTCTTTGTGAAAGAATTCTGATTTTTCACCGCTTTATTTAGCGGTGTTTTTTGTTTTTTTCAAAAAAATACACTTGATTTAGTGTTTTTAAGATTAATTTACGAATAATTATACAAGACTTATGAATATTAATACAAGAGCAAGAAACCCCGAAACTAGTTCGGGGTGACACTACAAGCAAGAGTTGTTAGACAAACTCACCTATTTTCCGGTGTTAAGCCAGTTCTGAGTAAAGAGGCGGTCAGGCTGTTCAACATCAAGAACCTGCTTGTTAAGGTGTACACGTGTTGAATGTCCTGTCTGCAAATTAGTCATCATGTTGTCCCAACGAATCCAATACTTTTTGCCTATTGTAGAAGTAGACTGTCTTAACTCTGTGCAAGCCCAAGTCTTTAAAGGAGCCTTTTTCTTGTCAAAGAATTCAATAAAAACTGGAATATAAGAATTCTTGTCTACATGAGTAATACGGTAAGAATAACCACCGTCGTTCTTCTTTTTTGGAGTAGATTTTACAGCCCAACAGTTATAAGTTGTATTACCAACCTTGCGAGTTTCGTTTGCATCAAGCATCTCGTGGGTATCTGCATCTACATCGCGCAAAGACATATCGTCATAGGCGTAGTCAAAACCCATGAATGACTTCTGTCTTTCTGTGGCAGCTACACGGCGGGTAGTACGCAAAGAAGGCAGGTAGATGTACTTATCTCCCATTTTACCCCTTTTTTCTGACTGCAGGTAACGGGTATTCTTAACGTTTGCCGGAGACTTGAAGTCAAAGATTGTCGCAATCAAATCATTTGTATCACGGCCGTACTGCATGATAACGGTTGTTGACTCCACATTGCCGTTCTTGTCTATCATGTCAACAAGAATTTCTGACTGGCTATAATTCGGAGTCTCAAGATTCAAGGACTTTTTCATGACATCATACGCTTCATCGGCAAAAAGTCCGACAGAAGAGACCGCCATTAGGCTTGCCATAGCAAAAAATTTTGAAAATTTTTCCATAGTTTTTCTCCTAGTTTCGCTAAATCTAAATAGCTGATGTAATTATTATATCAGCTAATGCAATTAAAATCTATAGAAAAAACTGATTTAATCTTTCAAAGTAACACAAATTGTGTTATAATTTCTATTAATAATGCAGATTCTAAAAAGGAGTTGAAAAACTACTATGGGAGAAAAGAAAAAGAAAGTTTCAAAGCTTTCAGACCTGGATATTGCAAAAATCAGCAAAAGAAATGAAGAAAAACTAAAAGAAGGCAAAATCCAATCTATTTCAAGAAGGATTATTCTAAACATAAGTTTAATGACCATTGTACTTATGCTTTTTATTGGAATTTCAGTGTATGTACGTATTCGCAAAGTTAACGAAATTTCATTTACTGAAAACCTTTCTAACACAATGCGTCTTACAGACACAACACTTTCAGGTTACTTAAAGGGTGTAGACAACCTGGCCGCTGTCCTGGCCTCAAGCCCCACAGAAAACTATGAGACACAGTTGCAATTAGTAACGGACTGCGACGAATACATACAAGGAGCTGCTGTTATTTATCAGGATGGGACGACAGTTACCTACCCCTACGACTTTTCCTTTACCGGAGACCCACTCAACTCAATTTGGTACATAGAGGCGGAGACAGTTGACGGGGCAACCTTCTTTTCTCCTGTAGAAAAAAACAGCCGCGGTGATGTCGTGGTATATGCCTCCCACACTGCCTATGACGAATATGGCGATTATGTGGGTGTTGCGGTTCTAGAGCTGAATGCTATGGTTTTCTCTTCTATATTAGGAGACCAGATGAGTATGGGAAACGTCCAGTTCATTCTTCTAGATTCCAACAAGAACGTTTTGCTTGACCCCTTCCGTGACGATATGGTTCTTGAGAACGTAAACAACCTAGGAATTCAAGCACTAAGCGGTTACACCCCAGGTTCCTACCAGATAAAGAGAGAAAAAGTTCACGGAAAGAACTCCGAAATCCGTGTCTTGCCTTCAACAAATGACTACTATGCTATTGACTATGCAATGGTTATCTCTGTCGATGCTATTGAATCAGGAACCAGGGCAGTTGTAGAAACCGTTGTTCCTATTCTTGTAGTCAGTATCGTAATAGCAATAATTACTTCGCTGATACTTGCCAAGCACATTGTTTCTGCTATCAAGAAAATTACAGATATTCTTAAGAATATTTCTGAAGGTAGCGGAGACCTTTCTGTCCGCCTGCCAATTATTTCCAGCGATGAGATTGGACTTCTTTCAGGTTACTTTAACAGAACTATGGAAAAGATTGGAACTTCAATTCAGTCTGTTGCAAACGAATCTGCTTCCATGAGTGAGATTGGCCAAACGCTCTACAATAATATGTCAGCTGCGGCAAGTGCTATAAATCAGATTAGCGCAAATATTAATTCCATAAAGGGAGACATAAACAATCAGGCAGTATCCGTTGATGAAACCAACTCTACTATGGGTAGCATTGCAGACAATATTGCTAAGCTTAACTCCAATATCTCTACTCAGGCAAACAGCGTAATCCATTCTTCTTCTTCAGTAGAGGAAATGGTCGCAAATATCCAGTCTGTTACTAGCATCCTTGAAAAGAACGCTGAAAACGTACAGCTTTTGACGGAGTCAGCTGAAAATGGCCGCGAAATCGTTGAAAAATCAGTTACAATCTCTAAGCAGATTTCAGAAGATTCTGAAGGTCTTATCGAAACATCATCTGTCATTCAAAACATAGCGGAACAGACCAACCTTTTGGCCATGAACGCCGCTATTGAGGCAGCCCACGCAGGTGAGGCCGGTAAGGGATTTGCCGTTGTTGCTGACGAAATCAGAAAACTTTCTGAAGATTCTAGCGAGCAAGGTAAGAAGATTACCAACGTCCTTAACGCCCTTAGGGAAAAGATTGTTACAATGACAGCTGATGCAGAAGATATCCAGCGGCAGTTTGACGAGATTTTTGACAGAACTCAAACTGTAAACAATCAGGAAAAGGTTATTAAGGCCGCAATGGACGAGCAGTCAGCTGGTTCAAAACAAATTCTTGATGCAATGCACGACATAAATGCAATTACTAGTGATGTTCAAAAGGCTGCTAAGGAAATGGAAAACGGAAGCCGTAAGGTTCTAGGAGAAATGGATAAGCTATCTTCTCTTACAGCACAAATTAACGGTGCAATGACAGAAATGTCTGGCGGTGTAAATGACATCAACGATTCTATTCAAGAGGTTAATACCCTTACCCAAAGCAACAAGGAAAGTATTGACCGCGTAAGCTCTGCAATGGGGCAGTTTAAGGTTTAAGGGCAGCAAAACACACGACCGTAGCTAGTATGCGGTCGTGGCCTAGCCTTCGTCTACCTGTAAACAAGTTCACTTTCAAAAGAAACATCCTCTTCTGTTTTTCCAACAAGAGTTATTTTCTTATTTTCATCATCAAAGGTTGCGTAAATTTTTAATGTTTGGCCAAGCATTGCTTCTTTTGAATAATTAAGGCGCATTTCAGAAAACTCTTTATTGCGGTACTCTTCGGGTAAAGAATCCATTACAAAAGCACCGTAGCGGGCATTATTTGTATGCCCGTTTCCATCTATATCAGAAGGCAAAACTTTACGACTTGCAATTTCAGTAAGACCTTGAGGAATTACTATTTTTGCTGGTCTTGAACAAGCATTCTGTTTTTGGTAAGAAGAAGGTTCCCTCATTGTAAATTTTTTTGTGGGAATAATTTTTCTTGCAACAGGGTCAACTAAAAGCCAGGAGGACAGGCCTTCCACTAGAGAACTTCCATCTTCTGCAGTAATTGAATATGCCCTTATCAATTGCAAGGCTTCTGCTTTTTCTTCCCAAGTAGAAACTGTTATCTTCTCATTTTCTTTAGGAAGTCGGTTTATATGAAAAGAAACCCTAGAAACAAGAATTGCATAACCGGACTGGGATAAAACATCTCTAGAAAGCCCCCGTTGCCTATACTCTTCTACAGCGACATCAGATGTAAGGCGCAAAAGTTCGTGAAAGCTCAACTGCTTATTGGCGGAGCACTGACTAAAATGTACTATTGTTTGATTGTGAAATGTTATATTGTCATCTTCGTGATAAACTTTGAATTCCATGGGGCAAATTGTAGCACAAAAAGGCAACTTATGCTATTATAAAACTATGAAATCTATATTACTTTTTTTACTCCTTACAATTTTTACCCTTGCTTCATGCACAACAACACAAAATCAAGCCGCAAGCAAGAAGACCGAGTCTACAAGTAACTCAAGCAAAAGTACTAGTCAAGAAAAAAAGACTGTAAAAGTTACCCCTAGCCCTAAAAAATCCAACAAAATTGACCTTTACACAAATATCCCCAAGGCTCAGGAATTCTACAACAGAAATCCGGACGGACCTTTTCAGATGAGGGATGGCAACTTGGACTCTATAATACTAGGGGACTGGAATGCTGACACCTACTGCTTTCATTCTTTAGAGATTGGGGATTCTCAAGCCGTTATAGCAGAAAAGCTAAAACCTGAATTTGAGCTTGCCTACAGGCTTTCTGCCACAGTAAAAGGGCTGATTTATAAGGATAAAAAAGACCCGAACTTCTACCTTGAAATAGACTTAGATGATCAGAACTGCGTATACTTAATCCTTTACAAGTATGATTATGTCTACAGCATTGATTCATCTGGTGTGTAACAAAAAGCTAAGGATATTTCTTTTTACATTATGAAGTACACGAAAACTATATTTTTATTGCTGATTTTTTCTCTTTTTACAAGTTTAAGCCTATTTGCAGGAGGAAGTACCATGTCGCCTTATACCCTGCAAAAGTACACGGAATTCACTAGTAAACGGGCCATATGGTCTACTTACACTGATGCAAATAAGGTTATACAAGAACTAGATGAATTTTTAGCGCAAGTAAATGCAGAATTACCCAATCAGGCCCTTGACCTTGAGCAGGAACAACTTTTTTGGGAAAGCAGCGTCCGCATGGGAAAGTTTGAATACATTTTCTGGACTCCAGGCGATGTTGACCTAAAGAAAATCCGCCTAGAACTTAAAGACCAAATGAAAAGAAACAAGGCCTTTATTGACAAGAGGAAAAAGGCTAAAAATACCGCCCCGCTCCTGCACATGATAAGTGGAGACGTAACTGGTTGCTATATAACTTTTTCTATTGCAGCGGCAATTTTTAGGGGTTACAGCGTAAAAACCCATTATGAAGATGCAATTGAAGGAAATACAAATATTTGGGCAGCCCACACAGGTCTTGCCCAATGGTACTTCTATGCACCAGGAATTTGCGGAGGGTCAAATAAAAAAGCAGGTAAGCATTTTAAGGCTGCAGTTGACTGTTCAAAGACCGATGCGGACAAGTTTTACACTTACATCTATTATTCTCAATTTCTTTTTGAGGACAAACAAAAGGATTTGGCAGCAGATTATTTAAATAAAGCAGAAAAGCTTTTTCCTGGTAACAGGCTAACTAAGCAGATAAAGGAACTAAACGCAAAGAATGTGTCTTTTTTGCAATACAACAGGGAACATACTGGAGTTGATAGCAACACGGATCCTAATGCAAAGGAGTTAGAGTAGGATTCTTATGGAAGAAAAGGATTTTTTAGCAGAAGAAATATATAAACGCTACGGTTACATAAAAAGGGCTAGGAACAGTTTTTTATATACGGCAAAAGGTGTCAGGCTGACTGACCTGTACCTAGAAGAGGGAAGAGCCATATTGGGCTGGGGAGCCTGCCCTGCATCCCATTCAGCTTTTACCCAGCTTAAAAACGTGCTTTCTCGGGGGCTTACCGGTTCTTTTAAGACTGAATTCAGTGGTCGTTTACGAAAAGCCCTGTCACTTCTTTTGGAAAAAGAAGTAGAAGTCCTTTCTTTTTACAATATGCCTGACCTTGAAAATGCAAAAGTTTGGGAAGCCTGGAAGGAAAATGAAGAAATTACAGGCCCTGTTTTTGTAAAACCTCCCCTCCCCTGGGCAAAGGGAATATACCTCTTATGCCTTCCCAAAGAAAACAATATTGAAAATAACTTAAAAAATAACTCTATTTTTTTACCCCCAGTAATGGAAGCCGCTATAACACGCTCAGTCTATAACCTGATTGAGGCCATAAAAGTGCGGCAAGAAAAAGATTGGTTTATTTACGACCCAGTTCTTACTAAATATTTTAAAAGAAGGGGGCCGTATTTAAAGGCAAAAGTCAGTAGGGAAAAATATAGGGACTTTTTTTTGCACTGCCTTGACTGCGGTATGGTTATAAACCCTAACTACGATGGAGATAGCATAGTTCCCTTTGCAGCAGACAAGGGTGTGTTTTCCAAACTTGCAAAGAATCCCTTTGAAATATAGGAGGAAAAGATGCAGAAGGCAGATTTAATTCTTTACATAATTAAACTTTCGTTGGGGGGATTTGCGGCCTTTCTTGCAATTCTTTTGTGGAGCAAAACCCGCGATTCAGCTTGGATGAGTTTGGTAATTGGGGCTGTAATAAGCTATGCTGGAATAGTCTACAACCTGCTTTTAGACTTTGGAATGAAGTTTTCCATAGATATTCTTGTAGCAGGCATTCCGCTGACAACCTTACTCTTTACGGCTGTTCCCCTGCTTTTTTACATCTTAGGATTTTTGCTGATTCTAAAAAGATTTTTGTAAAGCCACCCCTTATCGACTTGAAAAAAAGAAACTTTCAATTATAATTGATAGAACTAAAGGGGTTGCTCCCTTTGAAAACGTATAGGAGAAAAAAAATGGCAAAAAGCAAAGACAGAATGGTTTTGGGAAGATTTATTCTTCAGATTGCATTGGGCGTAATGCTTGCAGTAGCAGGAATTTGGGCATTACAGGGCGGGGGAGATGCCGCTGCAGGTGCAATCACAAGAGTTTTCAATGGAAGTTTAGGACGTACACTTAAGGTTGTTTTTGGCGTTATTGAACTTCTTTCAGGAATTTTCTTGATCCTTGAATCATTTATCGGTGACCGCTTTGGCTCTTTAGATGACATTTTGCAGATAATTGTAATGATTGTCTGGATTGTGGCAATTGTTCTTATGGACTTTTTAGGCGGAAACTTCAACTTAGGGCTTAGCTGGTTCTATCAGTTTGCTTCCCACATGTTGGTTTTAGGAGCCCTTATTTACTTAAGGGACTAGTACAAAGCCACTAACAAGAAAGCCCGCTTGCTCTTTGCAGAACAAGCGGGCTTTTTTATGACCCTCGCGGGAATCGAACTCGCAACCTACAGCTTAGGAGGCTGTCACTCTATCCAATTGAGCTAGAGGATCTTGGCTGAAGGAAATTACCTCCTGTAATTTCCTTCAGATTGAAGAATTAGCGGAGCTAATTCTTCAGGCGGTAACTGGCGCCCTCCTTGGCGCCCTATTTTCTTTCTTCAAGGATTAACTTAGCAACT
>CAJOQA010000011.1 GCA_905236465.1 uncultured Treponema sp. | reverse complement strand
TGCCCCTATAGCATTTCTTTATACAAGTGAATAGAAAATTTCTATCGAAAACATATTGATTTGATAGACAAATACCTGTATCATCAAAAAAAACAAATCTCTGATTATGGAGGATATGCTATGAAAAAAACAATGACAATCTTTGCTGCCCTGATGTTGGGTTCAGCTCTTCTTTTTGCGGATCCGAGCGCAGCTACAATAGACAAAGCGGAATTCGACAAAATTGTTTCAAGTGGAGTAAAGGCCAGTGATGAGGAGATTCAGGCAAACAAATGGGCTTCTGCTGTTAAGGAGGCCGGAGTTCTGCGTGTAGGCGGAGTTAGGACAAGTTTCCTTTTTAGCCAATTTGATGAAACCGACAACACCATCCGTGGCTTTGATGCAGGATTGTGGCAGTTGCTTGCTAACTATATATTGGGAGATTCCTCCAAATTTGAGCTCACCCAAGTAAACTCAAGCACCCGCGAGTCTGTTCTTCAGACAGGACAGGTTGACTGCGTGTTTGCAACATATTCAATTACCCCTGCTAGACAGAAACTGATTTCTTTTGCAGGCCCCTATTATGTTTCCCAGCAGGGC
Organism: uncultured Treponema sp.; assembly: GCA_905236465.1. GTDB lineage: Bacteria > Spirochaetota > Spirochaetia > Treponematales > Treponemataceae > Treponema_D. Next base: position 4,514 of record CAJOQA010000011.1, on the reverse strand, counting down.
ATCCTTGTAAAGAGTAATTACAAAAAGATATCCAAAGTATCTGACCTTGCTAAGAAAACCGTCGCGACACAGACTGGCTCTACAGGTCCAGCCTTGTTGAAGGAATATGCCCCTAAGGCCAAGGTTCAGGAATTTGCTACCGATCAGGAAGCCCGTGCAGCTTTGGATCAGGGCAGGGTAAATGCCTATGTAACAGACTATACCTTGCTTTTGAGCACTATTGTCAAGAACCCTGGGGTTTATAAACTTGCAGGCGATGCCTTTGGACCAGAGGATCAATATGGTATAGGTGTTCCTCTTGATTCTGACGCTGTTGAATTCATAAACGCATTCCTCAAGAAAATAGAAGATGATGGGACATGGGCAAAACTGTGGAAGGTTTCCCTCGGAGACCGTACCGGCGTAAAGACCGTGCCCAAGGCTCCTAAGCTCTGATATGACCTTACAAGAACTTATCGCAGAATATGGAAAGGACTACCTTTTAGGGTATTTTATGACCTTACAGCTTACCGTCTTTTCCTTCTGCGGTGCATTTGTTTTGGGTGTATTCATTACAATCCTACGGGTAAGCCCCATAAAGCCCCTCAGAAAGTCCGCAGATTTTTATGTGCAGATTTTCAGGAACATTCCGGGGGCTGCTCTTCTTATCTTACTCGTGTATGCCCTTCCGTATCTGAATATCGTTCTTTCCTACTACCTATGTGTAATGATTGCTGTTACCCTTATACCTTCATCTTTTTTATCAGAGCACCTTATCTCTGGAATAAACACAATCGATAGGGGGCAGATAGAAGCCGCCAGGGCCCTTGGCTTTACATTCATCCAGATTATAGGGAAAATCGTAATTCCTCAGGCTTTACGGGCCTCAGTCCTTCCTATGACAAACCTTCTCATCGCTACGATGCTGACAACGGCTCTTGCAAGCCAGGTTCCTATGGATCCAAGGGAACTTACGGGGCTGGTAGCCCATATAAACACATACTCGGTTGGGGGAATAAAGGCCTTTGTTATTTCGGCCGCCTTCTACTGTATTACCGCCATTCTTATAGGATTCATAGGAAATAAAGTAGACAAAAAAGTAAGGATAGCAAAATGACAAAGACAGACAGTATCCTCGATGTATTGTACGAGGAGCCAGGCCCAAGAACGAAAAAGCGCATAGCTTTCTTTACACTTTTATCCATAGTAATCCTCGTCTTTATTTTACTTCTTATAGTAATACAGTTTGCAAGGACTGGTCAACTTGCTCCCCGTTATTGGAACTTTTTCTTGAGGCGGACCACTTGGCTTTTTATATTGAAAGGATTGGGGGGCACTGTAGAAGTTGCCCTGACTGCAATGGCCATGACCTTTGCCTTTGGTTTTCTGCTGATGTTTGGCCGTGTAAGGGGGAATGCCCTTGCAAGATTTATAAGCAGGTGCCTTGTTGAATTTATCCGCGGAGTTCCAACCCTCCTTTTCCTGTACTTTTTCTTCTTTGTAACGCCTATGCTTGGAATAAAGATGTCCGCCTTCTGGAAGATAACATTGCCTGTTGCTATTTCTGCGAACAGTACCGTTGCGGAGGTGTTGAGAAGCGGTGTCAATGCGGTTCCAAAGGGGCAGTGGGAAGCAGCCCTTTCTTTGGGGTTAAGCGGTAACATGACTTTCTTTAAAATTATATTTCCCCAGGCCTTCCGCTATGTGGTTCCATCGTTGATATCAGAGCTTGTCATAATCTTGAAAGATACCACCTATGCGTACATTGTTTCCTTCAATGACCTGATGCAGAACGCTAGTGTGCTCATATCTAATTATGATGCCCTGCTTTCTGTCTATCTTGTTTCAGCTGTTATATATATTTTGATAAACTATATTTTGAACAAGTGTTCTGCTGCCCTCGCAAGCAAAAGGAAGTAACATGGAAAAACCGGTAATAGAGATAAGTCATGTCCACAAATATTTTGGCTCCCTTCACGTCCTTGATGATATAAACCTGACGGTGCGCAAAGGGGAGACCCTTGCAATTATAGGTCCTTCCGGCTCAGGAAAATCGACCTTGTGCAGGACGATAAACCGACTAGAGACAATCTCCTCCGGAGACATATTCATTGATGGGCAGCGGATTCCGGAGGAAGGGAAAAAACTTGCCTTGCTTAGATCCCAGGTTGGAATGGTCTTTCAGACCTTCAACCTCTTTGCCCACATGACAGTCTTGGAAAATCTTCTTATAGCTCCTGTCTCTGTTCAGAAGAGAAAAAAAAGCCAGGTACGGGAAGAAGCCCTTGCTATGCTCCGCCGTGTCGGGGTAGAAGATCAGGCAAATAAGTATCCCCATCAGCTTTCTGGCGGGCAGCAACAAAGGGCTGCTATAGCTAGGTCTCTTGTAATGAAGCCAAAGGCCATGCTTTTTGACGAGCCTACCAGTGCCCTTGACCCTGAGATGATAGGAGAGGTCCTTTCTGTAATACGGCAGCTTGCGGAGGAAGGTATGACAATGGTTATTGTCACACATGAGATGTCTTTTGCCAGAGAAGTTGCCGACAGAATTGTATTCATGGAAAACGGTACCATTCTTGCAGACCAGGAAAGCAGTGCTTTTTTTGAGAAGCAGGAAAACCCGCGGATTAAGGCTTTTTTGAGCAAGGTTGGGGGCGTATAGCCAGCTTATCCTTTGGCTAGCGAGACAATGTAGGAAAAGAAATCCCCAGAAAGGGCTTCTGGATGCCACTGAACGGCAAGAATCCTTTCTGCTTCTATTCCTTCTATGATTCCGTCTTCAGAGAAAGCGCTTGCCACAAGGCCTTTGCCCAAATTCTTTATTCCCTGATGGTGAAGGCTGTTTACCCCAATTTTTGTTGTACCAAACATCTTGTGCAGGTGGCTTCCCTCTTTTAGCGAGACAGTGTGAACTGCTTGATACGGGCTGTCAGTCCTAAGGTGGCAGAGAGAGCCTGTCCTTTCTGTGCTTAAGTCTTGATACAGGGAACCCCCGAAAGCTATGTTGATGCCCTGAAAGCCCCTACAGATTCCGAATACCCATTTACCCAGCTGATAGGCCTTTTTTATCAGGGCCAGCTGGTAATTGTCCAGTTCCCTAAAGGGGCACTGCGTACATTCTTTTTTCAATTCATGGTAACAGGCGGGGTTGAAATCCTTTCCTCCAGGAATAAGCAGAGCTGAAAAGGGAGCAATCTGTTCTTCTATATTATCTTCTTTCAAGCCAGGTAGGATATAGGGAATAGCCCCTGCATCTTCAAGCCTAGAGGTATATGCCTCATTTACAAAGTATTCCCTGTACTTCCATACAGAAGTTGCGCGGGCTTCGGTAAAAATACCGGCGATTGCAATCAATGGTTTCATACTTCTGCTGACCTATTTGCTTTTATTATCATTGTTTTCCTTGTTTTTTAGTGGTACAATTATAGCATGAAAAATATATTCGTGTATACTTTTTTTCTCCTCTTTTTGATTTTCCCCCTGTTTTTTTCTTGCAGTAAAAAAAATCTTTCCGGTAAAAGGGAGTTGCCTGCTTTGGAAAAAGCTGATTTTGCGGAATGTGTGTTTAGGTACAAGGGCCAGACTTCTGTTTTTTTATGTCGCTTTCCCTCTGAAAAGTACATGCAGGTGCCATTGGAAGACTTTTGTGCTTTTATTGCCCTTCCTTATGAAGTATGTGGCCGGTGTGGTAACGTTGCCCTTTTTTTAGAAAACGGAGACCGCCCTTTAGTTGAATGGAATTCCCCGTATGTTGACTTTGCCAACAAGGACGGCAGATTGACCTTAGATACATTTACGGTTTACGAAAGTGGCAAAACTTACGTACAAAAAGAAATATTCTATATGCTGGGTATAATTGAGGAAAACGAGCTTGAAGCAGAAAAAAAATAAATTTCTAGAAGCTTTACTTCTGGCCTTTTTCTTTAATATCTGCTAAGCTGCAAGTGTGGATATGGAAAAGCAGCTTGTAACAAATGAAATAAATAAAAACTTCCTTTTAACCCTTACTGAAAATTTCTCAAGATGCACGGAGTTTAAAATCTGCGTCTCTTTTATTCGTATCAGCGGAGTTCAGCTTTTAATGGACTTGCTTGCTGACTTAAATAAAAAAGGTGTCCACGGTCAGATTTTAGCTTCAACATACATGAATGTTACCCAGCCAAAAGCATTGGAAATGCTCAATTACTTTGATAATATCCAGTTGAAAATTTTTACTTCAACACACGATCAGGGCTTTCATGCAAAAGGTTATCTATTCTTAAATTCAGAAGAAAATACTAAAGAAAAATGGACAATTATTATTGGCTCTTCAAATATTTCTGGTGCGGCATTCAAAAAGAATGTTGAATGGAATGTAATCAATAATGAAGAACTTTTAGAAAATAAAGAACCTGGTCTTTTTGCAAAATCAGTTCTTGACGAATTTAATGAGCTTTGGAAAAGCCCTTATGAAGCAGAATAAAGCTTTAGCCATTGCTGCAACCGGAACCGGTAAAACGTATATGTCGGTTTTTGATGCAATGCAGGTAAATCCC
>CAJOQA010000010.1 GCA_905236465.1 uncultured Treponema sp. | reverse complement strand
GGGAAAGCCTAAAACAATACCTTACAAAAGGAAAACAAATTGCGGTTCAAGGCTCTCTAAAGCAGGACCGTTGGGAAAAAGATGGGCAAAAATTTAGTAAAGTACAGATTGTAGCAAGCAATGTGCACTTGTTAGGTGGTAGATCTGATGGTGGATATTCAGGAGCCTCACAGTCTTCTGGCAACTACCAGCAACAGACTTCTTTTACACCTAAACAGCCTGTTCAGGAAGATAGTTTTGAAACTTCTTCTTCTGATTTTCCCGAAGACATTCCCTTCTAAGAGAATGATTTTTTTACATTAAGGAGCAATACTATGTCAGACGAATTAAAAGAGACAGAAGTTAAAGACGAAAATATGGGTATTGATCAAGGACAGGGGCGTGAAGACGATGGACGTAACCCACGTGCAAAGGGAAAGGCTTTCTTTCATAAGAAAGTTTGCCGTTTCTGCGCAAACAAGGCAAAAATTGATTACAAAGATGCTGATGGGCTTCGCCGCTTTACAACAGAAAGAGGAAAGATTCTTCCTCGCCGCATAACTGGTACTTGTGCAAAGCACCAAAGAGAACTTGCTCTTACAATAAAAAGAGCACGTGCAATCTGTCTTTTGCCTTACGTAGCAGACTAAAAACCATATCCGCTATCCAACTCCTGGAAAAGCGGACACAAAAGTATATTTACTAGGAGCTTGAAAATGAAAGTCATTCTTAATGATGATGTAAAACACGTTGGTGAGATGGGTGACGTAAAGAACGTTGCCAATGGTTATGCAAGAAACTACCTTTTTCCCCGTATGCTTGCAGTTCCTTATACAGATGAAACTGTTGCATATTTTGAAGGAAAAAAAGCTGAAATTGAAGCTCGCAAGGAGCAGAAGCGCAACGATAGCAAGAGCACTAAAGAAAAGCTTGAGGCCCTTAACCTTGAATTGGTTATGCCCGCTGGAAATAATGGTAAGCTTTTTGGAGCAGTTACAAGCCAGACTTTGGTTGCAAAACTTGCAGAACTTGGCTTTGATATCGAACGCAAGAAGATTGAGGTTCCAGGCTCAACAATTAAGAGCGTAGGAAGTTACAGTGTAAAGATTCACCTTTATGAAACAACTGTAGCAGAAGTTAATCTTTCAGTAAAGGCACAGGAAGTAAAATCAGAGAAGACTGAGAAGCCTGCAAAAGAGGCAAAGAAGGAAGCTTCTTCTGATGGTGCAGAATCAGCTAAAGCTGAGTAAATCCGATCCATTTATTTGCTAACACATTGCGTAAAGCCATGCCTAAAAGGGTATGGCTTTATTTTTTAAGGAGACCTTATGGAATTAAAAGATAAAGTACCACCTCATAATCTGGAAGCAGAGCAAGCAACACTTGGTGCTTTGCTTTTAGATTGGGGGTCTTTGGGAGATGTAGTTACTTATTTACGTTCTGATAATTTTTATAGCCAGCAAAATCAAGTTATTTACGACTCGCTCCTTCATCTTTTTTCACAAGGTATCCGTGGAGATATGCTGACACTTATCGACGATCTTACAAAAAATGGGAAATTAGCAGAGGCGGGTGGTGTAGCATATATTTCAACTCTTACTGATACAGTTCCTACAAGCGCAAATGTAGACTATTACGCAAAAATAGTACTTGACAATTCAACTCGACGAAATCTTATAAAAATTTCATCAGATATAAAGTCTGACAGTTTTAATGAAACTAAGGATAGCCGGAAAATATTGGAAGAAGCTGAACAAAAAATCTTTAAACTTACAGATGTAAACCAATCTACTCAAGTTTATGCTATGAAAGATGTTGTTCCAAAAACAATACAGCTTATTGATTATCATTATAAAAATAAGGATTCCGTTTCAGGTATTCCCTCTGGCTTTAATCAATTAGACTCAATGACAAGCGGTTTTCAAAATAGTGAGATGACCATTATTGGGGCTAGGCCGTCAATGGGTAAAACAGCCCTTGCCTTGTCAATGATGCAACATATTGCTATAGAAAAAAATATTCCTTGTGGTTTTTTTAGCCTGGAAATGTCTGCGGAACAGATAGGACAACGTCTTTTATCTCAAGTGGCCCGCATTCCAGGAACAAAACTAAGGTCCGGAATGTTAAAAACAGAAGATTTTAAGAAACTTCAAGATGCCGCAGGTCTTTGTTTTGAGGCTCCACTATATATTGTAGATACTCCAAACATGAAGCTTTTAGACTTACGGGCTATGGCACGAAGGATGAAAGTAAATCAAAAAGTTCAGATTATTTTCATTGACTATATAGGACTTATAACTAGCGAAAATGAAGCTGCTCCTGTTTATGATCAGCAGTCAGCTATCTCAAAGTCTTTAAAAAGTTTAGCACGTGAACTTGAGATTCCAATAATTGTTCTTTGTCAGGTTGCCAGAACTGCAGAAGGAAATGAGCCTAATTTAGCACAATTAAGGGGTTCAGGTTCTATAGAGCAAGATGCCGACATGGTTATCTTTATTCATGGAGAAAGGCAGAAGCAAAAAGAAGGGGAAGAATATAATCCTGTTCAAGATAGAAAACTTGTTGTGGCAAAGCAAAGAAACGGCCCAATAGGTGATGTTCCTATTCTCTTTATTTCTTCGTATACAAAATTCGAGAACAAGGCTAGGGAAGAAGAATAGGAAAAGGGGCATCTGTAGCAGGTGCCCCCTTTTTTTAGTCCTTAAAACTAAGTTAAATAAGGGTAGCTCGAAAAACTTTAGTTTTTAGAGGTACCCTTACTCTTATTTATCTTCAGTAACAATTCCCTTTGCAGACTTATCATCTACAATTCCAGTAAGGGTTGTAGACTTTGTTATCTGTGTTAAATCCTTTATGCTAAGAAGAACAATTTGACCTGAACTTGCAGTTACAACAACCCCCTTATCTGAAACAATAATAGGAGTATCTTTTGCAACAGGAACTGGACTTCTAAGAAGAAGGTTTACATTTGCATCATATTTGCCAACAACCCAATCATTTCCGTTCTTAATAACACAGTAGTAATCATTACCATTATTTACAAGAACAGATTCTTCAGAAACAACCTCGTTGCTTTCCTTTTGAATTTCCATCTTTCTTGCATCAAGCTGACACAGCTTAACTGCAGCATTTTTACCGGAGTTTTCACCACAGATGGCAAGGTAAACTACAGGGCTTTCATCTTCAGCATTAGCATCCTTTGCTGTTGCAGGGCTTAAAGCTGAGGCTGTAACAGGATAAATCGTCCTGCCACGAATTACGCTTACAGGAGATTCCCTTATAACAGCACCACTTGTAACATCTATGCGGACCATCTTGCTTAAGCTTGAATCTGTAGAAGAAAGCTTTAGACCTACGACAGAATTTTTGTTGTCAAGGTCAGAAAGGGCAGCAGAAAGAAGTTTTTGCTGGTCTTTTGCAATTTCAGTACGTTCTCTTTGTGCCTCGGATTGCTTCTTATCTGCAACTGCCTGCTGATCAGCAGCCTTCTTTTCAGCCTCTTGAGCAACTTTTCTAACTTCTTCGGTCTTCTTATTCTCTGCAGTGGCAGTATTCTCTTTTTCTTTTGCAGTTTCAGCCTTCTTTTGGGCAGCATTTTGTTTTTCACTTGCATCAGATTTCTTTTGATCTGCTGTTTTTTGTGCAGTGTCAGCCTTTTTCTGAGCAGTATCAGCTTGCTTTTGTGCGCTATCAGCCTTTTTCTGAGCAGTATCAGCTTGCTTTTGTGCGTTCTGTGCAGCCTGTTGCTTTGCACTGTCATCGGGATTCTTTGCAGCCTCTGCTTTAGCATCATCTGCTTTTTTCTGGGCAGTATCAGCATCCTTTTTAGCTGTGTCAGCTGATTTTTGAGCATTTTCCGCCTGCTTTTTAGCTGTATCAGCTGATTTCTGGGCATTTTCCGCTTCTTTTTTAGCTGTGTCGGCTGACTTTTGAGCTACACTTGCATCTTTTTGAGCATTCTGAGCATCTTTAGAAGCTTCATTTGATTTCTTTTGCTGCTGTTCAAGGGCACGATTCTTCTCTGCCGCATCTTCAGCAGATTTCTGTGCCTTGTTTGAATAATCCTCTGCCTCGCGTTCCTTGATATCGACCATGTTCTTTCGCTCATCAACGCCACGGTCATCTTCTTCCCTCATGGATTTTATAACATTTTGATCACTGATTACAGAGGTGTCAACAGAAGAAAGGTTTGAACCTATATCAAACAAAGGAATAACGACTTGAGAATTTCCAGCCCAATCAGTCCATTTTGTACTTAAACCACATTTGTCCTGTGTCAGATGCCTTGTAACAGCATTTTTGTAGCGGTCTTGAAAGACTTTCAGCTGGTTGCGGTATACAGCATTATAAACTGTAACAAAAGTCGCAAGTGTTGAGGCATCCGTCGCATTGTAACCATAAGAGGCCATCAAATAGCCTTGAATAATGCGACGCAGGTTTGTTACGTGGTCAACATTTGCAGCTGGATTTATAAGAATAATATCTGCATCAAATTTGTTCTTTTCATTTTGATCTACTGCATGAATAACAGCATACTTTTCATTCATATTGTATTCACCATATGAATTTAAGCCTGTATTAACCATGCGTCCCAAATTAGAACCTATAGACCGAATTGCATCGGCTGTTTCTATAATAGCATGGGGCCCCATGTAGTTTTCAAAAGTAACAACTTGGTCTCCATAGCTGCGGATTTCATCTTCATCAACTTCTAAAGCCGTAGTAGAAGTTAAAATGGTGAGGCCTAGCACAGCCGCAGTCAATGCTAATTTATAAATTTTCATAAATCCTCCAATTTACTTTATGCGGTAAATTATAACATCTTTTAATTAAAAAAAGAAGTAGTAAGCAAGATAAAATAATAGAATTTATTGTTAAAATTCTATCTCTATAAATCTTTCCAGGGTTTTTCTTGCATAATTTCTTATTTGAATATTATATTGAGGACTCAAAAGCATTGCAAGAGTTTCTTTTCCTTTTGCAAAGAAAGCAGGCCTACCCATAAACTTACATATTTCAAAAGTTGCATCACACACAGCTTTTAGGACTGCCTCACTTCCATTTTTCCCTGAATTTTTCTTTGCAATTATTTCCATACATAATAGCATCTCTTCTTGAGGATCATAGGCAACTTGTCCGGCATTCCTTACAATTTTTACTAGCATAGCAGGGTCCGTAACACGCCGCATAAGGGAAGCATAGTAGGGCTGGTAAGCCGCTGTCCCACAAGCTGCTGTTAATTTAAGAATTGATTCAGTATAATCTAAATGAGTCCTAAAATAAGGTTGATCGACCTCTCCGTTAACAGCATCTTGCATCCATTCCAAATTCATAGCATTCATTTCATTATTAAGGAGGGGGACCCAATTACTTTCTTCAAGGTAAAAATCTCCTAGAGAAAAAGATTTATACATTTCTTCTATTAAACTGCTATTTAATGCGGGCCCCGTTATATTTGATGAAACAAGATCTGTAGATTCATAAAAAGTTGTGTAAGGTCTGTTCTTTTTGGGGACAAAGGATGAATAGTTTTGGGCGGAAAGGACTTGTTTTACCCGATAACCTTCAATTACCCAGTTTCTCGTACAAAGTCCTATAAAACCCCCATCAGTTGGAAACATATATGTCCACTTTTTTCTGCTATCAAAAGAAAGGCTCCAAGAAAGACTATCTTCATCATCAGAAGATAATTTATAGCAGGCCGCACTTTTTCCGTCAGAAAGAACAAGTCCCTGGCCAACTTTTCCCGCATAGACCAAGGAATTTGGGGAGTATGTGGTTTGAACTGAAGAAAGCTCACTACCGGTTCTTGTATCTATAAATACCAGTTCCATTGGGTTTCCGGTAAGAAGGGCCGCAGTGTGCGAAGAAAAACCATTTGTTACAATTTTTGTAGGTGAGGAAAGACTTAAATCACATCCATCGCTTGCCCATCTAGAAAAAGGGCCGTCTTTGTTTTCTGAGCAGACACCCGCGCTTCCATCGCTAAAGGCAACAAGAGTTCCATCCGTGCATTGTGCGGCTTGAACAACTTTTCCCGCAAAAGCAAATTCTTCGCTTATCTGCCCAAAAGGACTGATTGTCACCGCTAGGCTCTTCCCATCCTTAGTCATTTTATTAAGAAAGACCAGTAAAGAACCTTCATTTAGCTCTGTAATCGGTAAGCTAGTATTTTGGTTTGCAACTGTAATTTTCCATCTTCTAACTCCCTTTATTCCATAACAAGCTATATCAGAAGCCCCCCTGACATAAATGCGACCATCTCGCCCAGGAAGGGCTTCTTCTGTGACTGTAAATCCAGTTTTTGCTGTCCATAAAAGAAGCCCCCCTGGATTAAGCATATTTAAATCCCCATCACGGCTTATTACAAAAAGCATATCCGAAGGGCCAACGGATATAAGGGGTTTAGGACGTGCTGGTAATCCTCTTTCCCATAAAACTGTGCCTTCCTGATTAAAAGCGCAAATCATTTTTCCTTCTTCTATGGCAACAAAGCCAAAACTGTTCCTAACAGGCTGGCATAAAATATTTCCTGCTGTAACAGTAGCCCAAGAAGGGGTGACATGAGATAAGTCTATTTTTTCAGACGAAGACGCATTTTTTATAGATAGAAAAAGTATTAATATGTATAAAAAAATAGACAATTTTATCTTTTTTCTTGTATTTTTCACAATTCTTTCCTTGTTAGTATAGCTAAACTTTCGGTATGGCAAGTTTGCGGATAAAAATCAAGCAGGTATAGCTTTTTTAAACTATAACCATTTTTTATTAAAAAAGAAACATCCCTTGCATGAGTTACAGCATCACAGGAAAGACTTCTAATCTCCTTTATTCCAGAACTTGCAAGCCAAGAGCAGACTTCTTTTTCCATACCGCTTCGAGGGGGATCTATTACAACAGCATCAAAGGGGCCGTTATTTTTTATACACTTTTGTGCATGGTAAGAAGCCCACACCTTACCACTTACTCCAAAACTTTCGTGCTTTTTCCCCGCCATATTCTGTTCAGCCCAAACCATAGCAGCTTTATTATGTTCCACCATAGTAACATTCTCAAAAATATCTGATAAAAAAACAGAGAATGTTCCAGCCCCGGAATACATGTCCAAAACATTACTTCCTTTTAGCCCGTCTAGGAGCAAGGGAATAGTTTTCTCTAAAACGGCCAGATTGGACTGGAAAAAGCCTAAAACATCAAAACGTATACTTTTTCCTAACAAATCAACAGTACACGCATTTTGAGGGTTTATAGATGTTCCTTCAAACCTAGCTTTTACCTTTTTCATTTTAAGATTTTTTTTAGTATTTACTACTTTCTTTTCTTCCTTCAAACTTTCTTCCGCTACGATTATTTTATCAAAACCTTGTGGAATAGACGTTATTTTTGAGGAGGCAAAGATATGGACACGCCCCTTAGGTCTAGCAGAGAAGGAGGTTTCCTTTAGGTACAAGTTTATTTCTTCAGTTGCACAGGGACAGGAATCTACAGCAATTATTGTATTTGACTTTGCCCCCATAAGCCCACCATCATGAAGTTGAAAGCGAGCCCTATACGCTAGCGAAGAATCCTCAACAACTTGAATCTCTGGAACTGCTACTCCTGCATGTTCAAATGCTTCCTTTAATATTTCAGTCCTTAATTTTCTCTGAAATTCATCCTCTATATGTTGCATATTACAGCCACCGCATTTGTAATACAGGGGACACAGGGCTTGTCTTCTATAAGGGGAAGCTTCTATTATATTTTTTATGGAAGCAAGGCTATAATCCTTAAAATCTTTTTGAATTTCAATCTCCAACTTTTCTCCAGGGAGTGCATAAGGAATAAAGACTTTTTTTCCATCAATTTGGGCTAGGCAGTCACCTTTGGAAATTAATTTTTCAGTTGTAACTATAGGCATAAGCCGATTATATCAAAAATAGACATTTTATAAAAGACGTGTTAAGATGAAGTTATGAAATACGAAACACAAGAATTTGTTATGTCAGACGGCAATAAAAATATTGTTCACAGTTGGCTGCCAGAAACAGAAGTTAAGGCAGTGCTTTTAATAAGTCATGGAATGGCAGAACACGTTGCCCGTTACAAACACTTTGCAGATTTATTGACTAAGGACGGTTTTGCAGTATACGGTGAAGACCATAGAGGACACGGAAAAACCGCGCAGTTAGCAAAAGAGGAAGGAAAGGGGGACTTTGGTTTTCTTGCTGAAAAAGATGGATTTTTCCGTGTTGTTGATGATATTTATGAAGAGGCATTAAAACTTAAGGATATGTACAAGGGAAAGAAGCTGTTCCTTTTTGGTCACAGCTTTGGCTCCTTTGTTACCCAATGCTTTATTGAAAAATACGGGTCTTGCTTAGACGGTTGCATTATCTGCGGCACTGCTGGTCCTAGAAAAGCAACAGTTGCTACTGCCAAATTTATAGGAAACTGTATAAAAAAGCTAAGAGGGGCTCATTCCATCTCTAAGACTATGGATTCACTTGCATTTGGTTCCTACAATTCGCATATAAAAAAGGCTAGAACAAAAGTTGACTGGCTAAGCAGGGACAATAATGCAGTTGATGCATACATTGCCGACCCCTGGTGCGGATTTATGTGTACAATAGGATTTTTCTGTGATATGTTTGCAGGATTATCTTTTATCCACAAAAAAGAAAGTATTAAGGGAATTCCCCAAAATCTACCCGTTTATTTTATTGACGGAACAGGAGACCCTGTAGGCTCTTATTCAAAGACTGTCCAAAATCTTTATAAAATATACAAAGAAAATGGTATGGCAGACGTTTCATTAAAATTGTATGAAAACGCCCGCCATGAACTTCTTAACGAAATAAACCGTGATGAAGTTGAAAACGATGCCAAAAATTGGCTTTTAAAGCACTGCTAAGTCCTAAGCCTGTAAATTTGAAGTAAGCCACTGCTTAAAGCTATCATAATCTTTTTCCATTGGAATTGCATTGTCTGGCAAAGACAAAACCTTTTCCAACCTATCAGGCATACTAGGACCACGTCCGATAGCTTTTTGCACAGTTGAACCAAATTTTGC
>CAJOQA010000009.1 GCA_905236465.1 uncultured Treponema sp. | reverse complement strand
TCTTTTCGGCTTCTGTAGTGAGCAAGCCCTGCATTCTCGCCGTCGAAATCAAATCTGGTCGATTCGCAAGTGTTTTTTGGAGCCGCTTTTTCAGCCGCCACTTTCGGATTTCTTCATGGTTTCCTTCAGTTAAAACCTTAGGAACTGACATCCCCTTGTACATTTCCGGCCTCGTGTACTGTGGGTACTCCAAAAGTCCGCCAGTAAAAGATTCTTCGTCTAAAGATTCCCTTGTAATCACACCCTCTACCAACCGGTAAACGGCATCAATAATTACAGTTGCCGCAAGCTCTCCACTTGACATTACATAGTCACCAATAGAAATCTCTTCGTCAACATAAGAATCTATTATCCTTTGGTCAATACCCTCGTATCTTCCGCAGATAAAAACTACTTCTTCTTTCTGGCTAAGTTGAATCGCCTTGTTTTGTGTAAAGGGCTTTCCACTAGGGGTAACATAAACCACATGTTTCTTATAAGCCTCAACACTATCTAAAGCTCTTCCAAGTGGTTCCGGCAACAAAAGCTGCCCTGCCCCACCGCCGTAAGTTCCGTCATCACAGGTCTTGTGTTTATCAAAGGCAAAATCCCTGATATTCACTAAATCGTAGGCAATAATTTCCTTTTGAACCGCTTTAGCCATGATCGAACTTTCAAAAAAAGCCCGCGGAATCTCAGGAAACAAGGTCAGCACAGTAAATTTCACAGGACTTACTCCAAAATCCAGAGGTGCATCAGCTGCATCTTTTTATTTTCGACATCAACTTCACCAATAAACTCATTCTTAAAAGGAACAAAAACACTCCTTAACTTTCCGCTTTTGGTAAACTTAACTTTTGAATCTAAAAGCTCACAGCTCTCGGACAGCGAAATCTCAACGAGATAACCCGATCCGCCTTCCATTACGTTTGTGACAATCCCAACAGTATTTGACTGTGTAGGAGCGACATCATCCGCCAAAACCTTATACCATACAGAACAACCCTTTAGGTCTTCTATATACCACTCACCCTTCCGCAGAGGATGCGCGTTTTTGCGGTCAACTACGATTTCCCACCTGTTATATGCCGCGGCCTCTTCAGGTGAATTGATTCCCGCTAATTTCATGTACAGAGTGGAAGCTCCTTCCTTAGCATATTCAACTTTGAATAGCTTAGATTCATTTCCATCTGTCAAAGTCACTTCTTCCATATTCGCAAAATGCTCATACTCGCCGGAAGTGCTTTCTACTTTAAACTCGCCCGTAACCCCATGGGTTCCACGAACAATTCCAACTACAAAACGCTCTGTCATTAATCCAGTATTTCCAGACTGTAACGCTTGCCGTCTTTGCTGGCGGTGGCGCTCAGCACAGTGCGCAGAGCCTTTGCAATGCGGCCGTACTTACCAATAACCTTGCCAATATCGCTCTGAGCTACGCTTAACTGTAAAACAGGACCACGTTCGCCCTCGGTTTCCGTTACAGAGACTGAAGAGGGATCATCGACCAATGATTTTGCTATGTATTCAATCAGGTCTTTTTCCATTTCCCGCTCCATGCAAAGCTATTTTGCGATTTTAGTTCCGTTTACGGCAAGTCCACCAAGATTGAAAATCTTCTTGACTGTCTCTGTGGGCTGTGCACCCTTGCTGAGCCAGTACTTTGCACGCTCTTCGTTAAACTTTGTCTGAGCTGCAACATCTTTTGCGATTGGGTGATATTCACCAATTTCTTCAATTGTTGCACCATCGCGAGGTTTGCGAGCATCCTGAATCACAATGCGGTAGTCAGGGCGCTTTTTTGCACCAAACTTCTTAAGTCTGATTTTAACCACTTTTGTCCTCCATAGCCTATTTAGGCTGATTTTACACTTTTCCAGTGTGAGAGTGTATTTTATTAGAAATAAGTTCTTTAGTCAAGGGCCGAAAGAAAATCCATCCTTGGATTTTCTTTCGGATTGCAGAATTTGCGTTGCAAATTCTGCAGGCGGTAACTAGCGCCGTCCTGGCGCTTTTACGGTTGGTTGATTTCGATCTTCCCCCTGTATGTTCAAAGCATCCATCGCTTGGTTAAGTGTCAAATTTAAATTTCCCATGAGATTTTTAACGCATTCACTTTTACATAAAAAAGTGCTATACTTTTTGGCATGAACGAAAACTTAAAATCCTACAGCATAGACAAAATCCCTTATAAAAGGATATACGGGCGTACAAGTGGCAAAGAAAGGCTTGCTCTTTTTTGGGCTGCAAGCGGAATAGAAATTAGGGTAAAGGCCAGTGAAGTTTGGGCACTTATAGAAAGTGATTACGACACTTATGAGACATGGCTAAGCATAAAAGTGAACGGCTTCCGCCTTGCACGGCAAAGTTTGGTAAGGGGCAAGCAGTGGGTTCGCCTTGTACAGGGGATGGGCAGTGAAAAAGAAAACACTATACTTTTGCAGCGGGATACCCAGCCTATGACAGGGGATGCAAACAACATCCTGACTCTGCATGAAATAGCACTGCCAAAAGAAGCTATCTTTTGTCCTGTAGAAAAAAAGGACCTAACAATTGAATTTATAGGTGATAGCATAACAAGCGGAGAAGGTTTATACGGGAGCCCTTACGAAATGGACTATACACCCCAAAACTTTGGCGGAACAAAAACGTACGCTGTTATGGCAAGCGAAAAACTAAATGCCCACTATAGCATAGTGTCCCAGTGTGGCTATGGAATCAGTTTTGGCTGGAATGGGGATACTGCTATGACACTTCCTAGCCACTATGATTTTGTCTGCTCACTGATGAACAGTAAAAGGCATGAAAAAATCGGCTCCCTTACCCCCTTCTCCTTTACCCCACCTTCAGATATTGTAGTTATAAACTTAGGAACAAATGACAACGGCGGCTCTAAAGTGACTAGCTATAAGGGAGA
>CAJOQA010000008.1 GCA_905236465.1 uncultured Treponema sp. | reverse complement strand
TAGATGCTTCCATTGACTTTGAAAATGTAAGTTTTAAATATACTGAAAGTCCTTCCTTTGCTTTAACTGACATAAACATACATATAAAAAGTGGAATGACTGTGGGTATAATCGGGGGAACAGGCTCATCTAAATCTACCTTAATTCAGCTGATTCCCCGCCTTTACGAGGTTTCTTCTGGAAAAGTCAAAGTTGGCGGAAAGGATGTTAGGGAATATGACCTCTTTGCTTTGAGAGATAAGGTAGCAATAGTTTTGCAAAAAAATATTCTTTTTTCCGGAACAATAAGAGAAAACCTTTGTTGGGGCAACAGGGAAGCTAATGCAGAAGAAATAAAAAAAGCCTGCCAGATTGCCCAGGCAGATGATTTTATACAGTCTTTTCCAGACAAATACGAAACCCATATAGAACAAGGCGGAACTAATGTTTCTGGAGGGCAAAAGCAGAGGCTTTGCATAGCCAGGGCCCTGTTAAAAAAGCCTAAAATTCTTATTTTAGATGATTCAACCTCCGCAGTAGACACAAGGACAGATGCCCTTATTCGAAAGGCATTAAAAGAAGAGCTTAGGGAAACAACAAAAATCATAATTGCCCAGCGGGTTTCCTCTGTTCAGGATGCAGATTTAATTTTTGTAATGGACGAGGGAAGAATTGTTGAGAGTGGGAATCATAAAGAGCTCTTAGCGAAAAATGGGATCTATAAAGAAATATATATGACACAGAACCAGGAAGAGGAGGAATAAAATGCCAGGACCAGGTTCAAAAGTTATAAGAGCAGGACTTAAGGATATTGATAAAAAAGTTTTTTTAAGGCTCTTAAAGTATATAGCTAAAAATTACAAGCTTTCTCTTGTTATAGTTTTTGTCTGCATAGTAGTCTCTGCCCTTTCTTCTAGCGCAGCAACATATTTTCTAAAAAAACTGATTGATTCTTGCATAACACCAGGACTTACAAAAGGCCTGGCCGCTGTTTGGCCTGAAATTGTAAGGACTCTTAGCATCATGGCCCTTATCTACTTTTTAGGAATAACCTGTGCTTTTTTTCATACAAGACTAATGGCAAATGTATGTCAGGGCAGCTTAAAAAAGCTACGTGATGATATGTTTAGTAATATGCAAAGTCTGCCTATAAGTTTTTTTGATAAAAATGAAAGAGGAGCCATAATGAGTTCCTATACCAACGATGTTGATGCAATCAGGCAACTTATAGGTCAGGGAATTCCCATGCTCTTTCAGTCGCTTTTGTCAATAACTTCTATGTTTGCGATAATGCTTTTTTTCAGTTTACCCCTTACGATACTTGTATGCCTCTTCATCATCTTAATGACTCAGCTGACAAAGAAATTTGGAGGCGGCAGTGCAAAGTTTATGAAAGAACAGCAAAAGTTTTTAGCAAAGACTGAAGGCTTTGTTGAAGAAATAATTACGGGGCAGAAGGTCGTACAGGTTTTCTGCCATGAGGAGGAAGCAAAAAAATCTTTTGACAAAATAAATCAGGAGCTTTTTTCTAGCGGAGAAAAAGCTAACAGGTACGGTAATATTTTAGGCCCCATTCTAAACAACTTGGGTAACATAATGTATGTTGTCATTGCCATAATAGGAAGTATTATTGTAGCCCTGAATTTAGGGGCAATGACAGCAGGAATTATTATCTCTTTTTTAGGAATGGCAAGGCAGCTTTCTCAAACTGTAGGACAAATTTCAAATCAGGTTTCTATAATAGCTATGGGAGCAGCTGGGGCAAGCAGGGTCTTTAAAATTATAGATGAAAAAGGAGAAGAGGATGAAGGTTATGTACATCTTGTAAACGCAAAAGTAAATGAAAACGGACAAATAGAAGAATCCTTAGTAAAAAGCAATATTTGGGCATGGAAGCATCCTCACAGCGCTTTGGGAAATGTTACTTACCAAAAACTAGAAGGTGACATTGAGCTTATAAATGTGGATTTTGGCTATACAAAAGAAAAGACTGTCCTCCATAACATAAGCATACACGCAAGGCCTGGCGAAAAGATTGCATTTGTAGGCTCTACAGGAGCTGGTAAAACTACTATAACAAACCTCTTGAACCGTTTTTATGACATTCAGGATGGGAAAATCCGCTATGACGGAATAAACATAAACAAGATTTGCAAGGCTGACCTAAGAAAGTCTTTGGGTATGGTTTTACAAGACGTAAACCTTTTTACTGGTACTGTAATGGAAAATATCCGCTATGGTCGCCTTGATGCAAGTGACGAAGAATGTATAAAGGCTGCAAAGCTAGCAAATGCACACTCTTTTATAAGCAAACTGCCACAAGGCTATCAAACAATGCTTACAGGAAATGCCTCAAGCTTGTCGCAGGGGCAAAGACAACTTTTGTCAATAGCAAGGGCAGCTGTAGCAGATCCGCCAGCAATGATTCTTGACGAGGCGACTTCCAGTATAGACACAAGGACAGAATCTCTTGTTCAAAAAGGCATGGACAATTTAATGAAAGGAAGAACAATCTTTGTAATAGCCCACCGTCTTTCTACGGTAAAAAATAGCGACAGGATAATTGTTTTAGACCATGGTAAAATTATAGAAGAAGGAAGTCACATGGAACTTCTTAAGCAAAAGGGTGTCTACTATAAATTATACACAGGTGCCTTTGAGCTTGATTGAGTTATCTAAGATATTATCATGCAGAGCAAGGCGAAACATCTTCGCTACGTTCTGAATGATATTTTCATTACAAGGAGAAAAAGATGTCAGATGCAATAAAAAATCTTGTACCAACTTGGATTGTGTATGTAGATGGAAAAAGATTGGATGTACAATACGAAGGTATGCTGGAAAAAATTGTAATAAATGATAAATTGAATGGCGTAGGTA
>CAJOQA010000007.1 GCA_905236465.1 uncultured Treponema sp. | reverse complement strand
GCAGCACTTTGATTTATATGAGTAAGTGATTTTGGGGGACTTGCTCCCCCGTTGCTGCACTTTTGGAGAAATTATGGCAACTATTGAAATAAAAAACATCAGTGTAGACTACAAGGAAAATGGAAGAACTTTTACTGCCTTAAAGGACGTTTCTTTTACAATTCAAGACGGAGAGTTTGTTAGTGTAATTGGTCCAAGTGGCTGTGGTAAAAGTACTTTTCTTAGTGTTCTAGAAGGGATTCAATCAGTTTCTAAAGGTCTAGTTCTTATAGATGGAAAAGAAATTTCTGGTCCTGGAACTGACAGGGGAGTTGTTTTTCAACACTATTCACTTTTTCCTTGGTTGACTGCAAGAAAAAATATTGCTTTTGGTATTCATCAGACAAATAAAGATATTCCTAAAAAGGAGTTGAACAGGATTGCTGATGACTACTTAAAAAAAGTAGGGCTTGAGAAATTCGGCAGAAAGTATCCTTCCCAACTTTCTGGTGGAATGCAGCAGAGGGTTGCCATTGCAAGAACCCTTGCCATGAACACGGACATTCTTTTGATGGACGAGCCTTTTGGTGCCATAGACCCAAAGAACCGTGTTACATTGCAGGAACTCCTTCTTTCCCTTTGGGCAGAAGGAAGTGACGGACAGGGGAAAAAACGGAAGACTGTTGTTTTTGTTACCCATGACATAGATGAAGCTATTTTTCTTTCAGACAAAATTGTGATGTTAGCTCCAAATCCTGGTCATGTGCTGAAAGAAGTTCCTGTACCCTTTGACCGCCCTAGGAACAGGCAGGAACTTTTTCAAACGGATGAATATGTAAAGCTTAGAAAAGAGCTTGTGGCACTTTTCTATAGTGATGAACCTGATAAAATTGAAGAGGAGGATAATGCCTTATGAACCTAAAATACCGCTTTATACGTTTTGTAAATTTGTTTTTTGTCCTCCTGTTGATGATTCAGCTTTTGCCGAATCACACAAGTTCAGACCCAAGCACAAAGTACACTGTTATTTTTACCCTTGCTATAGAAGTTCTTGTCCTGCTCGTTTCTTTTTTAAGCAAAGAGAAAAAGTCCCTGAACCTTTTCCTTGACGTAATTTCTTTTATTTATGTCTTTTTGATTTTGTGGACTTTGGCGACCGCAAAGTTCAATCTGCTAAGCCAATATCTTTTTCCCCCACCAGGAAAAATTTTTGCTTGCCTGGTTAACGACAGTCCTAAAATTGCCCAGAATGTTCTTAGCTCCATTCAGATTATAATTGAAGGCTATGCACTCGGGCTTATCTTTGCAATTCCAATCGGATTGTTTTTGGGCTGGTCGGTCAGGTTGGGGTCTGCCGCAACATATATCTCAAAGTTCTTTGGCTCCATTCCGCCAATTGTCTATATTCCTTATGGAATAGCCTTGTTGCCGACATTCAGATCTGTTTCTGTCTTTGTAATTTTTCTTGCAACCTTCTGGCCTGTATTTGCAGGAACAATGAGCGGTGTTTTAAATGTGGAGAAAAAAATTATAGATTCAGCAAGGGTCTTGAACGTAAAGCGCCACACGATGCTTTTTTCCGTAATCTTTCCTGCTGCCCTGCCTGAAATATTTTTGGGCTGCAACCAAGGGCTTAGCGTTTCCTTTATACTTTTAACCTCAGCTGAAATGATAGGTGCAAGCAAAGGCATTGGTTACTATGTAAAGCAGTATTCTGACTTTGGGGACTACACAAGGACAATTGCAGGCTTAATAGTTATAGGTCTTGTCGTCATTGTGTTTTCTTTCCTTGTGCTCAAGATACAGCACTATTTCCTTCGCTGGAAAAAATAGGTGAAGTGATGAGGTTTATAGATGTTCACACTCACATATATCCTGAGAAAATAGCTCTTAAGGCAGC
This sequence comes from uncultured Treponema sp., assembly GCA_905236465.1. Classification (GTDB taxonomy): domain Bacteria; phylum Spirochaetota; class Spirochaetia; order Treponematales; family Treponemataceae; genus Treponema_D. Next base: position 10,393 of record CAJOQA010000007.1, on the reverse strand, counting down.
TCAAGCAATTTGCTCCTACTATCACTTAACAGAGGGGATGACAGGAACAGCCGAACTTTTGCTTGAAAGGGGAAAGGCTGCCGGAGTTACCAATGCAGTTTTGCTTCCTGTAGCGACAAAAGCCGCGAATGTCAGGAGCATAAATAATTTTATTTTATCAGAACAAAAACTGCACCCACAGTTTATAGGTTTTGCGTCAGTCCATGCAGAAATGCCTGAACTTGTCAGCGAGGCTGATTTTATCATTAAGGCAGGTCTGCATGGAATAAAACTGCATCCAGACCAGCAGGGCTTTGCAATTGATGATACTCGACTTTTTTCTCTGTATGATTTTTTGCAAAGTATCCCTGAGCCAAAAAAAATCCCCGTGATATTTCACTGTGGGGATCCTGTCTCAAATCTTTCGCATCCTTCTAGGCTTAAAAGAGTCCTTGAACTTTTTCCAAGATTAAAAGTAATCGCGGCTCATCTTGGCGGTTGGTCAATTTTCGATCAAGCAATTGAAATCTTAAAAGGGAAAAAGTGCTATTATGATATTTCAAGCACGATGGCCTTCTTGTCTCCTGAAAAATTAAAGGAATATATAAATTCCTATGGGGTAGAAAAAATTTTCTGGGGGTCTGATTTTCCCATGTGGGATCCTGTAAAAGAAGTGGACCGGTTTTATAAATTGCCGCTGAATCCTGAAGAGCAGGAATTAATCGCCTATAAAAATGCCCAGAACTTTTTTAGACTTCCCTAGTACTATTATAGGAAAAATCTATAACTTATAATAAAAAACTTGTATTATCCAAACTTTTTGATTTATAGTAGTCTATAAAGCACCTAGGGAAAAGTTTAGTTATAAGAGGTAAGTAAAATGGCAGAAAATACTAATGTAAAACGGGATGTAAACAACAAGTACTGGAACGAGGAATTAGAGACCTTGCCACGTGAAAAGCTTGAAGAAAAGCAGCTTGAAGATTTAAAAGAGATTGTTCAGTTTGCTTATGATCATGCTCCTTATTATAAGAGATCTTTTGATGAAGCAGGTGTTAAGCCTTCTGATATAAAGACCTTGAAAGATATTGAGAAATTTCCATTTATAAATAAAAAGACCCAGCGCGATACGCAGGGTGTCGGTTCTTTCTTAGGAGAGCTTGCCGCAGTACCAGAAGAAGATGTAGTTTTCATTTCAACTTCCTCAGGTTCAACCGGTGTTCCTACAGTAAGCCCCTTTACTAAAAAAGATTTTGATGAATTCCAGGACACGGAAAGCCGTTGGTTCTGGCAGATTGGAATGAGACCAAATGATCGCTATGTTCATGCGTTGAACTTTAGCCTTTATGTCGGCGGTCCTGATGTCATTGGTGCGCAGAATCTTGGTGCCCTTTGTATTTGGGGTGGAACTCTTCCGAGCGAAAGATTGCTTTTTGTCCTTAAGACCTACCAGCCTACTATTATCTGGACAAGCCCAAGTTATGCTTGGCAGTTGGGTGAGAAGGCACTAAAAGCCGGTTATGACCCAAAGAAAGATTTTAATATCAAGAAAATAATTGTTGCCGGTGAGCTTGGCGGTTCAATTGATTCAACCCGCAAGGCAATAGAAGAGATTTGGGGTGCAGAAGTTTACGACTTCTATGGCTTAAGCGATATTTTTGGTGCTTGTGCCGCCCAGTGCGAATACCACGATGGACTTCATATTGCGGAAAACCACATTCTTGTGGAGACAATCGATTTAAAGACAGGAGAAGTTTTGCCTCCAGGAGAAACAGGTGAGCTTGTCTTTACAACATTAAGAAAGCATGCCCGTCCCCTTATCCGTTTTAGAACAGGGGATATCGGCCGCATTGACCAGACACCTTGTAAGTGTGGTCGCACCCACGGAAGAATTCATGTTCTAGGCCGCAAAGATGATATGTTCATTGTAAGCGCTGTAAACGTTTTCCCAAGTGACATTGAGGCAGTTATCCGCGAAGAAAAGGATCTTACCGGTGAATATTTAATCCGTATCTTTGAGAAGGACTTCACTTGTAGGTATTCTGTTGAAGTTGAAAAGGCTGCTAGCAGTACAAAAACAGATGATGAGGTTGCAGCCCAAACAAGTGCAGCTCTTAAAGGCCGCATAGGTGTAAAACCTGCTGATGTTGTGGTCCATAAGGACGGCGAACTTAACACCCGCAGTGAGCATAAATCTAAGCGCATTATTGACGAGCGCAAGCTAAACTATGTAATATAATTAATAACGGGCCGCTGACATGTTGCTTATGGCTTGTCAGCGGCCTTTTTTTATAACTAATTTAGAGGATTTTATGACACAGATTGTATGGCATGGACGTGGAGGACAGGGTGCTTTTACAGCCAGCCGCCTTTTAGGAAGTGCTTATTCATTAAAGGATGATAAAAGTTACGCATTAGCTTTTCCTTCTTTTGGACCTGAGCGCAGGGGTGCTCCTGTCAGGGCTTTTACAAAACTTGATAGTAAACCTATAGGGAACCGCAGTGAAGTTTTGCGGGGGGACTATCTTGTTTTCTTAGATGATACCCTTTTTTTACCTTCTGCTTTTGATGAGCTAACAGAAGGGGGTAAAATTATCATTGCCAGCAAAAAAGAATTTTCTGATTCAAGAATTATTTCTTTTGATGCGGTCCGCATTGCGGAAGAAATACTTGGGCTTGCTATAACTAACACTGCAATGCTTGGTGCCGTTGCCGCCTTGTTCTCTGGCATTTCTTTGCCTGATATAGAAAGTGCCGTAAGAGGAAATATGGCCGCAAAACTTCAAGAAAAAAATATCGCAGTTATTAATGCTGCATACAAAGCTGTTAAGGATAAAATAAAATGAGTGCAATCAAACCTTTTTTGCGAGACATAAACCCTTCTAGCTTTGAACAAATTCCAGAGGCAACTTGCTATGAAGCAGGTTTCCTTATCTCAAAGAATTCTGGCTGGAGAAATTTCCGCCCTGTAATAGACAGTAGCAAGTGTGTCGGCTGTTTGCAGTGCTACCTGTATTGTCCTGATGGTGTAATTTATAAAAGTGGAAAAAAAGTTTCAATTGATTATGACTTTTGCAAAGGTTGTGGTATCTGCAAAAATATTTGTAAGCTGAATGCGATTTCTATGGTGGAGGAAAAGTAATGGCACGTGCTTTTTTATCTGGTAATGAAGCCTTTGCTTATGGGGTGCGGTTGGCACGCCCTCAAGTTATTTCTGCATACCCTATAACTCCTCAAACTATTGTTGTGGAAAAACTAAGTGAATTTGTAGAAGACAAAAGTTTGGATGCTCAATTTATCCATGTTGAAAGTGAACATTCAGCATTATCTTGTGCGCTAGGAGCAAGCTCCGTTGGTGCTAGGGCCTTTACTGCGACCAGTAGCCAGGGGCTTTTGTATATGGCAGAGGTTCTTCCCTACGTTGCAGGTGGCCGCTTTCCTGTTGTGATGATGAATGCAAACAGGTCTACAGCCTTGCCATGGAATATCTATGGGGACCAAAGAGATAGCCTAAGCCAGCTTGATTCTGGTTGGATTCAAGCCTATGCTGAAAATGCGCAGGAAGCATTGGACTTAGCTTTGATGAGTTTTTATATTGCTGAGCACAGAGAAGTTCAAACTCCCTTTATGGCAAATCTTGATGGATTTGTCTTAACCCATACTTATGAGGTTGTTGATGTTCCATCTGCAAAAGAGGCGGATGAATTCTTGCCTCCCTATACCACTGAAAACAAAATGGATATTTCTTCTCCCAAAAACCTTGCATTCAGTGCGGGCCCTGCTCAAAATTATATTTTTAAATATAAAGAGCATAAGGGAATTCTTAATGCTAGAAAAATAATTCTTGAGGCAGAAGAGCGTTTTGAAAAAATATTCGCTAGGCACTATAGCGGACTTATTGAAGAATACAAAAGTCAGGATGCAGAATTTGTAATTGTAACTTTAGGAAGCATTGCAGGACTTGTAAAAGAAGTTGTAGATCTTTTACGAGAACAAGGAGAAAAGGTTGGACTTGTTAGAATAAGATATATGAGGCCTTTCCCTAGTGCAGAGCTTGCACTTGCTTTGAAAAATGCAAAAGCGATAGCTGTTCTTGAAAAGGACATTTCTTTTGGTAACGAGGGAACGGTATTTACAAATGTAAATTCTGCCTTGCACGAAAACAAAGTGAATGCTATTTCTAAAAATTACATAGGTGGCTTGGGTGGAAAGAATATCAGCGAGGATGAAATAAAGTGTATTTTTAATGAATTAAAAAATCCTACCGATAACACCCTAGTAAAATTTCTGGGAATAAAAGAGGAGGCTTAGCATGAGCTTAAATGCAAGTAATCTTAATGAACAGGAATATTTTTATGGACATAAAGCTTGTGCTGGTTGCGGTGGCAGTCTTGCGGTACGCATGGCATTAAAAGTTTTAGGCGACAATTCTTTTGCGGCAGTCCCCGCTTGTTGTATGAGCGCGGTTGCCTTTAACTATCCCCAGTTATGCTTTGGAAACAATGCGATTATTACACCTTTTGCAGCAACTGCAAGTGTCCTTACAGGAATTGAAGCAGGGCTTCGTGCTTTAGGAAAAAGTAATTTTTATGCGGTTGGTTTTGCAGGTGATGGGGGAACTGCGGATATAGGTTTGCAAGCTTTGTCCGGTGCCATCGACCGTAACGACAATATTTTGTACATCTGTTACGATAACGAAGCCTACATGAATACGGGAATTCAAAAATCAGGGCTTACCCCTTTTGGGGCAAGAACTACGACAACACCTGCTGGCAAAAATATTAGGGGCAATATTCGTCCCAAAAAGAATATGTTTGAGATTGTTGCTGCCCACGGAATTCCTTATGCAGCTACAGCCTCTGTTGGAAATATTCCTGATTTTATTAATAAGGTTGAAAAAGCAGCTAAAATTCAGGGGACAAAGTTTATACACATTATTTCGCCTTGCCCAACCGGCTGGGGAATTGCAACTGAAAAAACAATAGAGATTGCCCGTGATGTAGTTGAATGTGGACTTTGGTATTTAGCGGAATATGAAGCTGGCAATTTTAAACTCAGCTATAGACCAAAGGAATTTAGTGCAGTTTCATCTTACCTAAAAAAACAGGGAAGGTTTAAGCATTTAACAGATGAAGATATAAGTCTGATAGAAGAATCCCGCAACAAAAAGTGGCAAGTTCTTGATTCTTGGAATAAGTAATCTTCTCTGAAAACTCACTGACTAGCGCTGTCACCCCGAACTCGTTTCGGGGTCTATTCATCTTTAAAGATGTCCTAAAAGCCCGAACTTATTTGAAAAAACAATAAGTTCTATTTCAATTTTAAAATCAGTCCAAACCTGCATTTGCATGAGAATTTCCTCACATATTTTTTTCATAACACTTTTAAGTATACATTTTTCTTCAAGGATTTGCAAAGCCGCATCTGTTGAGATACAAGATAAAATTTTATCTTCTAATTCTAAGCTGGCCTGGGGAAATAAAGCCCTAATTGCTTTCCATAAAATTTCCATCCTATGATCCCCATATTTTGAGTGCGTATTTTTTATCCCGCCCGCAACCTTTATAAGCTTTCCGATATGCCCGCAGAATAAAATTTTTTTTACACCTTTTTCCTTTGCCATCACAAGTGAATCATATATAAAGTTTGAAGTCTCTACGGCCTTATCCAAAGAAATTCCAAATTCGGAAAATAAAAAATCCTTACCGTAGTTTCCTGGTACAAGTATAAGCCTTTCTTCTTTTGATTGTGTAAAAACATTCATTTCAACTGCTATAGTTTGAAGAATTGCTTCTTGGCTCATGGGTTTTACAAGACCGCTTGTTCCCAAAACTGAAATTCCATTGAGTATTCCCAGCTTGGGGTTAAAGGTCCTTTGGGCAAGTGCCTTGCCCTCTGGAATACTGATAGTGATTTTTGCTCCAGGAAATTTATTCATAAACTCAGAGCGGACAGCCTCTCTAATCATTTTTCGTGGAACTGAATTAATAGCGTATTCCCCCACTTTTTGATCCAGGCCTGCTTTGCTGACTATACCAACACCTTCTCCTCCACATATTTCTATGCAAGAGTTATCTGATACTTCTACATGGGAAAAAACTTTTATTCCATTAGTAACATCTGGGTCGGAACCTGAAAACTTTATTACAGAGCAAGTAGCGTCATTATTCGAAAAGTGTCCGTCAAAAATTTCAAGCGCAACTTTTTTTCCTGACGGTGTCGTTAAAAAAACAAGGGGAATATACTCTTGCTTTACAATCATTGCTGCACAGGCAGCAGAGGCGGCTGCGGCACAAGTTCCTGTAGTCCAGCCCAAGTCTTCTTTACCTGAATGCTTTTCTAAAAAAAATCCGTTTTCAGACATTTAAGTGGCTTCCTTCCGCCATATAAAGGAGGGCGTTACAGGCAGCAGCCACAACATTGCTTCCCCCCTTCCTGCTTTCATTTGTTATATATGGAATATTGCTTTGCTGAATTTTATGCTTTGCAGCCATTACATTTACAAAACCAACAGGGAGCCCAATCACCAAAGCAGGCTTGAATCCATTTTGAATCAGTGTACATAATTCTAAAAGAGCTGTAGGGGCATTCCCAATTGCAAAGATTTGCCTTTTGCCAAGGGCGGCTGCCTTTCTCATAGAAATGACTGCTCTCGTAAGATTTTCTGCTTTTGCCCTTTTTGCAACATCCTCATCTGCCATAAAACACTGCACGCAACCGCCAAAAGCTTTCAAGACATTTTTGTTTATTCCAGCGAGGGCCATATTTGTATCGGTTATAATGTCACAGCCGTCTTTTATAGCCTGCACCCCTTTTTCTACTGCTCCACAAGAAAAGCGCAGCGTATCCGCCCATTCAAAGTCAGCAGTAGTATGAATCAGGCGGTAAACAAGAAGGGGGTAGGGAACATCCTTTTTTCCTGCTTGCATAAGTTCTTGCTTTATTATCCTAAAGCTTTCCTTTTCTATTGCCTCTGCTGAACTTACCATTTATCTAGCTCCTAACAGCGAATATATTTTTTTCATATCAATGTTTTGTTCCAATATGCCGGCAAGCTTATCGTAAGCTACCTCCTTTAGCGAATGCCTTGACATTCTGCAAAGGGGACCTGTTTCTATCTTTTTTTGCTTAGCAATGTTTTCTACAATTATTGCTGCTATATTTTCTTCATCAAAAATTCCGTGTATATAAGTTCCAAAAATATTTTCTTTGCTAAAAAGAACATTCCCCTCACTTTCTCCCTGGTGGATTTCATAACCAGAATAAGATAAGGTTTCAAGACAAGAAAAAAAGCCCTGCATACTAGAAAAAGTTCCAGAAGAAAGGGAAAGTTTTTTTTCTGCCTTAAAGTCAGTTGTAAAGGGTAAAAGATTTAGCCCCTCTGCTTTACCACCGCCTTCTAAGCAAGCTTCATCTGAAATCTCTTTACCAAGCATTTGAAAGCCACCGCAAATTCCAACAAGTATTCCGCCAGCATTTGCATAACTTTTTATCATAGCAAAAAGACCGCTTGCTTTAAGCCAAGCAAGGTCAGCCAAAGTGTTTTTGCTACCAGGAATTATAATCATGTCTGGTCTGCCAAGCGTTGCCACAGATCTTACGTAACGGACTAAAGCTCCGCCTGTTTGGTAAAAAATATCAAAATCAGTAAAGTTAGAAATATGTGGAAGTCCAATTATCGCAATGTCAATCTTGCCTTTTCCTTCTTCTGATAAGTTCAAAGCTGAATTTTCTACCGGAAGAGAAAGGGAATCTTCGTCATCTATGTTTAGCGAAAAATAGGGGAGGGTTCCAATTACATTTTTCCCAGTAATTTTTTCTATCATAGAAATTCCACTTTGCAGGATTGAAATGTCCCCCCTGAATTTATTTATGATAAGGCCGTGTATTAATTTTTGCTCCTCACTTGTAAGCAAGCTGATTGTTCCCGCAAGCTGGGCAAAGACTCCACCCCTGTCTATATCCCCAACAAGAAGAACCGGCGACTTTGCAATAGCAGCCATTCCCATGTTAACAAAATCATTATCACGTAAATTTATTTCAGCAGGGCTTCCTGCCCCTTCAATTATAATGACATCGTACATGGAAGAAATTTTTTCGTAAGATTCAGTTACATATGGAATAAGATTTTTTTTCCACTTGTAGTATTCTTTTGCATCCATTTGCCCAAAAACTTTTCCGTTCACTATCACTTGTGATTTTTTGTCGCTAGTGGGTTTTAGCAAAACTGGATTCATCAGGACAGAAGGTTTTAGTTTACAACATTCTGCCTGCATGGCCTGGGCCCTTCCAATCTCAAGGCCTTCTTTTGTTACCGCAGAATTTAACGCCATATTTTGGGCTTTAAAAGGCGCGACACGTACACCCTGATTTTTTAAGATGCGGCAAAGACCTGCGCAGATAAGGCTTTTGCCGGCTCCAGACATTGTTCCCTGAATCATTAAAGGTCCCTGCATAGCTTCCCCCTAGACTTAGCGTATTCAATTAAATCCCTGACTTTTTCATTGCTTTTTCCAATAGCAAAATTTGTAAGCAAAACTTTTTGTACCTTATCGATTTCATCTTTTGCCTGAAAAAAACAGCTTTCACTTATTTCTTGTGCAAAGGCTTTTTCGCTGATACAAGTAGCTGCTAGACTTTTTGCAAAAAAGAAGTCAATGTCATTTTCAAAAATAATTCCTGTAGAAAAGGAAATATTTTTTTTTGTCAGTTTGCGGTAGATGGGAATGCCACTTCCACTAGAAGAAATTACAAAAAACTGTGCAGGGCCTTTACAACTTTCTATCTCACACGTTCCAAGCAAAGGATTGTATAGCTTTGAATCCACATCATAAAGTGAGCAAAGATCCTGGCTAAGAAAAAGATTTTCAGCATCCCAAACCTGAAGAAGATTTGATTTTTTTATGCCGACTATTATATCAGAAATTTTTTGCGCAAGATCAATTTCATGCAATACCATTATGACGCACATTCCTTTTGCAGCTAAAGTTCGTATCAGCGCAAGAAAATCCAAACGCTGCTTTATGTCAAGATATGCAGTTGGTTCGTCTAGAACAAGAATTTTTGGCTCTTGGCACAAGGCCCGTGCAATCATAACCCTCTGTTTTTGACCATCACTTAGGTAAGCAAATGCCTCGTTCATAAAGTCTTGGGCACCGACACTTTTTAAGCATTCCTCTGTGATTTTTTTGTCACGCTCGCTTAAAAGCCCCAAGAGACCAGTATAGGGGTAGCGACCCATAGCTGCAACATCAAAGGCAGTAGCAAGCTCAGCCGTAATTCTTTTTGTCAGTAAGACAGAAATATTTTTTGCATACTCGGCTGCTGAATAAAGCCTTGCATCCTTTTGCAAAATAAGTATGCGACCTTCTTGCAGGCTAAGCTGCTTAATTATTGCCTTTAGTAAAGTTGTTTTGCCACAACCGTTCGGTCCTAAAATGCTTACAACCTGCCCAGCCTTTATTTTTAATGTTGCCTTGCTAACTATTCTTTTTTCCCCATAGCCTAAGGAGACATTTTCCAGTTCAAGGGCATATTCTTCAGCCACTGTAGTTTCCTCCTTTTTTATGCTTTTGGACAAGAATGTATAGAACGAGCGGAGAGCCCAAAAAGGATGTTACTATACTTATGTTTAGCTCTACAGGAGCAAGCAATATACGCGAAAGTAGGTCACAGAAAAGGCAAAAAATTGCACCAGAAATAAAAGAAGCCGGTGTTATTAAAAATGGGTCGGCAGTGTTAAATATTTTTTTTGCGCAAAAGGGGGCCGCAATTCCAATAAAGGAAATGGGACCGGCAAATGCGGTAACAGTTGCAGAAAGAGTACTTGACAAAAGTATTAGGACAATCCTAAAAAAAGAAATTCTAAGGCCCATGGATTTTGCGTAGTCTTCACCTAGTCGGTATGCCCCTATTTGTTTGGAAAAAAGGAAGGTAAGGAAAACAACAGGAACAATTATCAGTAAAGCGTAAAAACAATTGTCCCAAGTGGTGCCGGAAAAGCTACCCTTTGACCAGCCATGGATGTTTGCAATCTGGCTGTCTTGGGCAGTGGCAATTACAAAATCTGTTATTGCTGAAGAAATGTAACCGCTCATAATTCCTGCAAGGAGGAGGGCTGCTGTTCTTTTTATTTTTTTTGCAGCGATCAGTATAAAAAAAGTTGAAACTATTGCTCCTAAAAATGAAGAAAAAATTATCCCCAAGGAACTTGACTTGATACCCCTTGCTAAAAAAAATACAGTGTATAAGGCAACTGTCATCTTAGAACCTGATGAAATGCCAAGTATAAAGGGCCCTGCTATTGGGTTTTGAAAATATGTTTGCAGTAAAAAACCTGAAAGAGAAAGGGCTCCCCCTAAAAGACAGGCCATGATGCTTCTAGGCAGGCGGATATTAAAAAGAATTTCTTTTT
>CAJOQA010000006.1 GCA_905236465.1 uncultured Treponema sp. | reverse complement strand
TGGTCATCACTCAATGGCAGTTTTGAGCAGGAAACAAGATATTTGGTAAGCTGTTCTTTCATTTGGTCTGCAAAGTCTTCCTGCTTAGTCAGCTCGTCCATGTGGTCAGAGATAAAGGCCTGTGTTCGGTTGCTGAATCCGGCTTTAACCCCTTCAAACATCTTAGTCACAAGCAGGGTCATGTTCTGAATCTCTTTTTCAGCACGAATAATGTAGGCTCCTGCGTTTTCTTTTCCACCGGTCTCACTAAATTCAAGGACATAAACATTGCTGTCGTCAACCTTGTCGTCTTTTATAAGCAGGGTAACTAAATCTGCAATTTGCTTGGTAAAGGGCAGGCACAAAAGGGATGTTATTGTCTTTAGGACCGTATGCAACATTGCAATGTGGTAGGTTATTGTTTCTTCCGGTGACTGGGGGACTAGCATATCTATGAATTCAAGGAAGGGATTAAAGAATATGCAGGCGAGGATTACTGTTGCTATATTAAAAAGAACATGAACAAGGGCCGTCCTCTTTGCAGGTGCATTCAGCTTCCATGAAGCCATGACTGCATCAATAGTAGAACCTATATTGCTTCCTATTACAAGGGCTGCCGCGAATTCCCAAGAAACCAACTTGTTGTATGCCATTGTAATTACTATCGCGCTTTCAGCAGAAGAAGAATGAATTAAGGCTGTTATAAGGATTCCTATGACTACCCCAAGGGCAACGCTTGCAGCCCCATAGTCCCCGAATTTTGTTATAAAATTCAGCGTTCCCTGTTCAGGGCCTATTGTTGAAGAAAGCCAACTTAAGCCTATAAAGAGAAGACCAAAGCCCATAATCGCTTGCCCCAGTGCCTCTTTATGAAATTTCTTTGCGGTAGTTAAAAAGTAGCCAAAACCAAATATTGGGATAGCGATTGCGGAAATATTAAAGGAAAAGCCAAAAAAAACTACAACCCAAGCAGTTATCGTTGTACCGATGTTTGCCCCAAGCGTAACACCCACAGACTGCTGCAAAGTCATAAGCCCTGCATTTACGAAACTTACTTCCATTGCAGTTGTTGCGCCTGATGACTGAATAATAAAGGTAAGAACCAAGCCAGTTATGAAGCCTGCTACACGGTTACCGGTCATAAAGCCTAGGGCCTTTTGCAAACCCTTTCCTGCGCTTTTTTGTATACCATCGCTCATCATCTTCATACCGTACAGCAAAAAAGCGAGGCTCCCTAAAAGTTGTAGAATTGTGGCAAAAATATGCATAGTAATATAATTTTACATGAAGTTAAGAACTTTTGCAATGGAAATATAACGTAATAGTTCCCTTCGACTACGCTCAGGGACCGGTTTTTTACTATATGTATGTGCCCGCTAACTGGTAAGTGCCCCTCGCGTAAGCGGGCACGTCACCCCCTTAGCACCAGCAATACAACTAATCATCGTAGCAAAAAAGATAAGGCTTCCTTGCCAAACAAAAAAGCGCCATGGAGGGCGCGTTTTAGCACGTGAAGAAATTACCGAAGGTAATTTCTTCAATCCAAGGGAAAATCCAGGATGGATTTTCCCTTGGCCTTAGTCTGTAAACCGAATCTCCTGCCACCTTTCATTGTACTTGTCAATGCCTTCACCTAAGTCATCCTTAAGCGTACAGTTATTCATCTGCTCAGGCTCGTACATGGCTTTTGTTGTCATATACTGCTTAGCATCAAGATTGACAAGGGCAGGGAAGTGGAAGTAATCAAGGAACTTAGCGTAAATTTCTGGGCGGTGAATAAAGTTTATAAATTCATTTGCAAGCTCATAATTTTTTGCGCCTTTAAGAATGCACATAGAATCAAGATAAGAAGGCCCTCCTTCTTCCGGAATAAAGAAGTCGATGGTTTCTTCCCATTTGTCTTCTGGGACTTCGCTATAGACCACCTCTGCATACCCCTGACACAACCAGAAGTCCCCTGAAGCAAAAGATTTTCCAAAGCCTTCAGCATCGAATTTAACAAGGTTTTGCTTCCAATTATTGCTAATCAGCTTATGGGCCTGATCAAGTTCTTTATCATCAAGAGTGTTTATGCTATAACCCAAGTGGGCAAGGGCATCTCCCATAACCTCACGCATATCATCCATCATGGTAGCATGGCCCGCAAACTGCTTGTCTGCAAAGATGTTCCAGGTCCTTTCATAATTACCGGAAACCTTTGTCTTGTTAACGGCAATTCCTGCTGCCCCAAAGTAGTAGGGGACTGCGTATTTCATTTCAGGATCATACGTTGCTTTTTCAAGGACTAAAGGATTGATGTGACTTTTGTTTGTCATCCTGCTTTGGTCAATCTCCCTAAGCATCCCCTGCTTAATCATTATAGAAGTATAGTCCTGAGAAGGAACTACGATATCGTAACCAGAAGCCCCTGCCTTAAGTTTTGAATACATCTCTTCGTTAGAGGCGTAGCTATCAACTTTTACGGTACAAGCAAATTCCTTCTCAAATTCCTTGATTACATCATCAGGAGTGTAATAAGTCCAGTTATAAAGGTATAGTGTCTTCTTTGAGCAAGAAGACAAGCCTGTAACAGCTACCAATGTCAGCATAGTGGCGGCTACTTTTGCGAAAATCATTCTTTTCATTGATTTTTCCTTAATTTTTATATTCTGTGCATTTCGGTGAAGACTTTTTGGTTCATGATGTTTACCTCAACACCCAGTTCCTTTGCATCTTCCGTCATTTCTTTGCGCACTTCGTCAATTGCCAAATCAGATTTTGACAAATCAACCATCATCATCATTACAAAGTTGCCGCTCAATATGGTCTGTGTAATGTCATCAATATTAATACAATGCTTTGCAAGGTAGTTTGAAACCTTTGCAATAATGCCGACCTTGTCTCCGCCGACAACAGTTATAATAGCTTTCATAAACTCTGATATTATCAAAAAGCCATTAGACTTTCAATAGATTCTGACGGTACTTTAATAGCCTACATTCATTTTTTCCAAAAGTTTCGTGAGCTTAAAGTACCCGCTTTTCGGGGTTCCGGCTAGGCCTTCATTGCTCATTTCATTCCGCAACCCGCTTACGCGGGCCCCTACAATCGGGCGTAGGTGGCAGCA
>CAJOQA010000005.1 GCA_905236465.1 uncultured Treponema sp. | reverse complement strand
GCATAGCAGTTTACGACAGCAACATAGATGCAAATGTAGCTAATGTTTTTAAGCGGGCTGATAAAGCCATGTATCAGAGAAAAAAAGAAATGAAGGCTGTTAGAGAGAAGTAACTTAATGGCAAGGCTTATTCAAATTCGGGTGCAAGTCTTTCATTTACGAAGTCTCGGAAATAGGGTAAGACGAAAGCAACATATCCGTAGGAAGTCTTTTTAATTACCTGAGAATCTAAAAGTCTTGCCCTGTAGTTTGAAAGATAGGCATTTGACTTTCCTGTTTCTTCTACCAGTTTTTTCATAGAAGTAGCACCCTGTTTTTTTGCCATGCAGACAACAAAAACTTTATCCATTTGCGAAAAACTTTCTGAAATTTTTATATATGCATTACGGAACAAAAGCATTTTGTATTCATCAAGAACAGAATCTACTTCCTTCTCGGAGATTGCGTTTGTTGTATTTTTCCATACAAGCCAACCTAGAAGTTGAAAGGCATAAGCATAACCTCCACACAGTCTTGTCATTTTGTCTAAAATTTTTTCGCTAAGAACTTTTCCCCCTTTTTCAAATGCCTTTTTATAATTGTAGCGAACAATAGAATCGTCTAAAGGTTCAAGTGTTATTCGCGGTGCACGGAGTAAAAATGTGAGTTGATTATCATTTTGAATGTCAGAGATATTCTGAGGAAGTCCTGCTAAAAGCAAGCAGACGGAAAGATTTTGCTGAAGGAGAATTTGATAAACTGATATAAAATCCTTAAGGCTACTAGAAGCTTTAACTTCATCAATAACAGCAAGTACAGTTATTTTTTTTTCTAAAAGCTTTTTTAGTATCTTTTCTAAAAGAATCTGATAATTTACCTGACTGTTATCTTTTTTATTATATTCAAATTGAACTCCAAGAACAGAAAGGGAAATACCATCTAAGGAGTCCAAGGTTTTTTGAATAGCCTTAGAGGTCTTGTTGTATATTCCCTGGACATAGGATTGGAGAATATTCCCAGAAGATGGAATATTCAAGATTATAAAATCCTTCTGCTTTTCAATTTCCTGACAGAGTGCAGACATAAAGGTTGTCTTGCCGCTTCCTCTTTGACCGTAAATCAATGTTGTCTGATAGGGACTATTTGGATTTTTTAGTTCTGACACAAGTTCTTTAATCTGATTAATTCGATCAATATAAATAGGAGGAACTTTTCCAAAACTAGGATTAAAAGGATTGTTCATATAGCCAGACCACCTTGTGTGTTTTTATAACTTTTTATAAGTCCAAAAATATTTTATAACTTTTTATAAGTTAGTACAAGAGCCTTTGCGGATGCAGTTATTGACATTCCTTCATGCTTTTACTATACTTTATAGTATAAGAAGGAAGACAAAGGCGTCCGTTACAAGAACGTGCTTAGCCTTCCTTTTTTTATATATCTGGAGGAAACTATGAAAAGAAGTATTACAGTCTTGTGTGCCGCATTATTGGCGGTAGCAACTTTTACAGCTTGTAGCAAAAAAGAAAAGGTTGACTGGATTATTGCAACTGACACTGTTTTTAGGCCTTTTGAATACACTGATGCAAGCGGAAATTTTGTGGGGATTGACGTTGATATCCTAGCTGCTGTTGCAAAAGATCAGGGCTTTACTTATGAGTTGCGTTCTCTTGGTTGGGATGCCGGAGTACAAGCTGTACAGGTAGGTCAGGCAGATGCCCTTATTGCAGGTGCAACAATAAAGCAGGAGCGCATAGACAATGGTTGGATTTTTTCTGACGGATACTACAATGCGACACAGACTTTTGTTGTAGCTGCTGACAGCAGCATCGCTTCTTTTGAAGACTTGCGGGGGCAAACTGTTGCCGTAAAAAATGGAACTGCCGGTGCTGATTTTGCAGACAGCTTAAAAGATACTTATGGTTATACAATCCGCCGCTTTGAAGATTCACCAACAATGTATCAGGATGTAATTAACGGTAACAGTGCCGCTTGTGTTGAAGACACCCCCATCATGGCTGACAACATAAAAACAGCAGGTCTTGCTCTTAAGATTCCTAGCGGAATGGAAAGTGACGGTGCTCCCTATGGCTTTGCAATTATGAATAAAGATAAGCAACCTCTGTTGGATCTTTTTAATGCAGGTCTTAAGAATATCCGTGCAAACGGAACTTACGATGAAATTTTAAACAAATATCTTAAGTAAAAAATAAGGAGGTATTCTGCGGATGCTTTTAATAATAAACACATATTTGGGCATGTTGCTAAAGGCTTTAGGCTATACAATGCTTCTAACTCTTTTAGCACTCATCTTTGCAATGGTGATAGGTCTTATATTTGCGCTTATGAATGTAAGCCGAAATAGAATTCTTAACTGCATAGGAACCATTTATGTGGATGCAATCCGCGGGGTACCGATGATAGTTCTTGCTTTTTTCATTTACTTTGGTATACCTCAGGGAATAAAACT
>CAJOQA010000004.1 GCA_905236465.1 uncultured Treponema sp. | reverse complement strand
AGGGGCAGCGCCCCTAGGAGAGGGGGTAGCGGAAGACGGCTTGCCGGCTGTAGCGAGGGGGAGACTTCCCCCACTGTTGCAACTATTCGGTCTGTTTAGTTCAATGTTTTCAGAAATCGCCACAGCGTAGTCCTGTCTACGTTTAGTTTTCTTGCAATCTCGGCTTTTGGAATGCCAAGCGCAAGAAGCTCTCGAATCCTATGTTCGTAACCAGTCAATTTGACTTTTTGATTGTGACTGCCTTGAATTCGTCCGATGTGAATACCCATCGCTTTCCGCATCGCCAAAGCTTCCTTTGTGCGCTGGCTAATCAAATTGCGCTCAATTTCTGCACTAAGACCGAACGCAAAGGCTAGTACCTTACTTTGAATATCATCACCGAGACGGTAGTTGTCTTTGATAGTCCAGACCTTACATTCTTTATTCATACAGATATGAAGAATCTCCATAATCATAAAAAGGTTACGGCCGAGCCGTGAAAGTTCCGCGCAGATGATTAAATCATCTTTCTGTACTTGATTCAAAAGTTCCCCAAGCTTCCGTTTGTCATAATTCTTAGTTCCGCTGATTGTCTCTTCAATCCATCCATCAATTTGAAGATTTTCTTTTGCACAGAATTTATTGATTTCAAAGCGTTGGTTTTCTACAGTCTGTTTGTCACTTGAAACTCTAATATAGCCGTAAGTCATTTATGCTCCTTCTTTTGTGTTGCAAAATACTATTATTGTAGCAAAATAGCCGCACGTTTTTCTGCTATCAGGTAGCAGAAAAATGGCTCAAAGATCGCAAGGGACGCACTCTTTTTCGCATAGGAAATCACGCACTACGGCAGAATAATCAAAGTGTTTATGGAAACTGACGGCTTATGGGCGAGCTGGATAAGATGTTGACGGTGTAGAAAAATAGAGATATATTGAAATTTGGAGGTTGACAAGGATTTAACTGTGACAATAAACAATGCGGATATAAGTATTATTGAACCGATACGGGCTTTCTTGAATCAAATTTCTCCAAAATCATCCTTATCAGTTGAGCATCTTTATCCTAACGAGACTGCTCTAGAAAACATGCGTTTAAAAGTTGAAGACTTATGTGGGGCACTTTCTGACTACGCGAATCCTGAGCTTATTGAAAAAGAAAAAGGCGCATGGGCAATTACCGTAAAGAAAAAATATATATTGGAAAATTTTTTATGCTATGGAACATGCTGAACAAATAGTTAAAGAAAATTAATATTTGTGAAATATATTCTAAGTTAAGGAAAGTATAAGTTTTTTTTGTAATTTACAAAAATCAGTATAATTGTATTTTTCTTAATTATTTTTCCCTCTAATATCTTACAAATAAAATTCCGATAATGGAAATGATGAAAAGTCTCGTTTTTTTATTTGCAGGATTTACTACAGAATATGCCTTCAAGCCTCTTTTTGATTCTAAGTCAGCCTTTGACCGATGCCTTTTATGGGCTTGTGGCATAGAAGGGGAGCCTTCATTTTCTATAGCTGTAAATTCCAAAACTTCAGGACTTGTAGAAGAAGCTGTTGAAAAGCTTTCCCTTAATAAAAGAGTTTCAATTATAAAAAAAGACGAATGGACTGTTACTAGTCTTCTAGAGGCTATGTCCTCTGAAGCAGATAAAAACAAGGCTGACACAATTATTTATACAGTAGCCGACAGACCTTTTTTAGATGGTGAGCTTAGCAAAAAAATACTAAAGGCTCATAGTGAATACTTAGCTGAATATACTTCAAGCGATGGCTATCCCCTGGGGCTTTATCCTGAAGTAATAAATGCAGGAACTGCAAAAATATTTTTAGCTTTAAGTCAAGAAAGTCAGGCAGAAGAGGGGAAAAAGCCCGTTTCCAACAATTCCTTTTTTTCCATAATGAAGGGTGATGTTAATGCCTTTGAAATAGAAACGGTTATGGCAGAAAAAGATTTCCGCATGATGCGCTTAGATTTTTCCTGCTCAACTAAGTCCCTAACAGCTTCGTGCCTTGCACTTTTTGAACTTATGAAAAAAGAAGGGAATACTGATTTTTCAGCCTATAACCTTGCAGAAAAGGCATGCAAGTCCTCTTCCGTACAAAAGGGGCTTCCGTCTTATTATAATATTCAGCTTTCCAAGCGCTTTTCAACAAAGGCTGTATATAACCCAATGTTAGGTTTGCTAAATGAAAATGATACAATGGCCTTTGATAAGTTTACACTCCTTATAAAGCAAATAAATGATTTTTCTGAAAGCGCTGTAGTGGGACTAGGAACTTGGACAGATCCACTTATGTCTTCAGATTTTACTAAGTGCGCAAAAGAAGTGCTTTCTTATCCAAATTTGTCTCTGCTTGTTGAAACAGCAGGTGTTTCACTTCAGCAGGGGCAGCTTGAAAGTATCGCAAAAGAACTGGCCCCTTATGCGGGAAGAATAAACTGGATAATTTCCCTAGACGCTTTTACACCCGCAACTTATCAGAAAATCCACGGGTGCGATTGCTTTGCAAAGGCCACTGAAACAGTTTCTGTCTTGCAACAATATTTTCCCTTAGACGTTTATCCCCAGTTTACACGGATGAATATAAACGAAGAGGAACTTGAATCCTTTTATAGATTTTGGCACGATGTAGCATCCCCCAGTAAAGGAAAACTTATAATTCAAAAATATGATACTGTCTGTGGTCTTTTAAGCGATGAGCGTCCTGCTGATCTTTCACCGTTAGAAAGAGTTCCTTGTTGGCATATAAAAAGAGATATGACGATTCTTACAAACGGAGACGTTCCTATTTGCCGTGAAACCTTTAATAGTCCTATAGGAAATGTCTTTAAAGAGTCTCTTGAAGAAGTTTGGAACAAAAATTCTTCACTTCTTCAGGATCATATAAAAAATATTTATAACGAAAAATGCGGAAACTGCGATGAATACTATACCTTCAATTTTTAACGAAAGGCAGATTAACTATTCTGTCATAGGCGGAAGTGAAAAACCTTCAAAGATTCTCATGCCAGTCACCTGTGTGGTTCTAAGCAGGGGTGGCAGGGCCTATCGTTCACGTGTTCTAGAAAACGTCAGTAAGTGTGGCTTTGAACGGGTCCTTATTATTGAAGACAGCAACAAGAGCCTTGCCGGTGATAATGACACCCTTTTGTATCCGTCCATAAAATTTATTGTCCCCCTAGAAAGAGCCAGTACAGGTGAACTTATAAATACTGCCATTGAGTTAGCAGAAAGTCAATGGGTGTTAGTTCTCCAAGACGATATGTGTGCTTCCCCCTTAAGTTTTCCACCTCCACTTGCAAAAAAAATGATAGAAAACAACAGGTTTTGCATTTGCCCAAAGCTTACAACTTCTTCATTACAAGTCCTGCCTATCCGCTATGTCCCGTCTGCTGAAAAATCAGTATTTTCTGTTGAAGCTTCCGCAAGTTTGGTGCAGGGGTGCTATACACTTTATCCTTCTGATTGGGCTGGTTTTTATAATAAGGAAAAATTCATTCAGTTGGGCGGATTTGACTATACTATTTCAAGTCCCTATTGGCAAAAGCTCGATTTGTTCTTTAGGGCCTGGTTGTGGGGTGAAAGTGTTTCTATAGACACCTCCCTTTCTTTTGCCTATGCTGAAGAAATTCCTGAAGAGAACAAGACAATGGATCTTGCTTATCTTCGTTTTTACTTGAAAAATCTTCTTCCAACTTTTAAAACTGACCATGCGGAAATCCCCATGCAGTCCTTTATTGTAGTTGTATTAAAGATGAAAAAATTCAGTAATCTTAGCGAAGCTGTAAAATCTTTTTTTGAGGCTAGAAGGTGGACAAAGGAAAACACCTATAGATTCAAAAAAGATGCCGCTTACCTAATAGAACACTGGGGAGAGGAAAAGAAAGATGACTAATCCCTTTGCAAAAAAAATAGGTAGAGTTGCGCTTATAGTCCAGTGTCGTCTTTCCTCGTCTCGGTTACCTGGTAAAGCCCTGCTTAAGTTAGCAGATCATACGATACTTGAATGGGTTCTGTTGGCTATGAAAAAGGTTCAGGCCGACAGCTATTACCTTGCAACAGATTCAGATAGCGCTCCTTTCCTAAAAGACATCGCGCAAAAGTGTGGCTTTTCAATCTATGTGGGCTCCCTAAATGATGTGCTTGACCGTTTCTGCAAAACAATAGAAGAATGTAAAGCTGATACTGTAATCAGGGCAACCGCAGATAATCCCTTTTTGTTTTACGAAGCTGCCCAGGCTTTATTAGATGAGTATTCAAGTCGAATAAAAGATGAACAGGACCTAGACTATATAACCTGGACAGGTCTTCCTCATGGTTCTGGTGTTGAAATTTTTAATGCACATTCTTTGCTAAAAGCTGCAAAACTTGAAAATCTAAGCCCAAGGGATCATGAGCATGTAGGCCCTGCTTTGTATGAGCATAAAGAAGTCTTTAACTGCCTTTTCCTTAGAGCCTCAGATAAATTCTATTTCCCAAATTTGCGTACAACCGTAGATACTCCTGCAGACTACCGCAGGGCAAGGGCTTTGGTAAGAGTCATTTCTTCAAAGTTAGACCAAAAAGACAGCTTTGCTTCCTACCCAGCATCTTTGATACTAGAAGGACTTGAAAATCCTTCTGTAAAGTATCCCATGCTTTTCGTTCCCTGCACAAAAAAGGGGCGGGGAACAGGACACTTGCGCCGTTGCCTAGACTTAACAATTTCTTGTGGTGCTGACATTTATATCCCAAAAGAAGCAAGTCTAGAACAGTGCAATGATTTGATAGCAGAGGCTTTAGAAGAGGGTCTGTCTGCTGAACAGATAGTCGATGACCTTGAGATTGCAAGTGATTATTCTCTTGTAGTTACAGATCTTTTTAAAAGTGATGCAGACTTTGCAAAAAAGCTTTCTGCAAAGTGTCCTATTGTTGCTTTAGATGAAGGTGAGATAAATGCCACTTGGGCTGATTATCTTTTAGATATAATTCCCCCAATTGATTTAAAAAGGCAAACAAATAGGTTAGAGCCAAATTTTATCAGTCTTCCAAAACATAGAAGGGCTGCTGACTGCAAAAATAGTAAAATCCATACCGCTTTAGTAAGCCTTGGCGGGGAAGACCCTGCAAACTTGACAAAACCAGCTATCATTGCCCTTGCTGAATGTGGAGTCTACGTAAGCGCAATAACTGATAAGTCAATCCAGGACTTAAAGATTGATGAAAAGCTGACAAAATACGTAAAGCTTTTGCCCCCGCAAAAGAATTTAAAAGAAAAACTATATGAATATGATTTAATCGTTACCCATTACGGTTTTACTGCTTTTGAATCCTGTGCGGCAGGTTGTGCGGTAATCCTCCTCGCTACTACATCCTTACATGAGGCCCTTGCTAAAAAATACTCCTTTACTTGCCTTAAGCCTTCTGACATAAGTGCTGTTTCCTTTAAAAAACTTTTAGCACAAGCATCACTTTTATATAGAAATATTACTCCTGCAGACCATTCTTCTCTTGCGGATTTTCTTGTAACACTTTCTAAAGGCAAACGGATCCCTTGTCCTATATGCAGAAAAAGCGATTCAATTCCTTTTGATACTCTTGTAGCCCGTACACCGGAACGTACTTTCAGGAGATGCAAGACTTGCGGAATGCTTTATATGTCCTGGACTGTGCAGAGTGAGCAAACTGAATACAACAGGGCTTACTTTTATGAAGATTATAAAAAGCAGTATGGAAAAACGTATGAAGATGATTTTGAATCTATAAAAGCCCAGTGTGTAAGGCGTGTAAGCCTCATGGATTTTATATACCGTAAAAGTCATTCGTCTATAACACCAACAGTACTTGATATTGGTTGCGCCCTCGGTCCCTTCTTGGATGCAGCAAACGATTCTGGCTGGCAGGTCTTTGGGGCAGACACATCCTCTGCTGCGGTGGATTATGTAAAGTCAACGCTCCATTATCCTGCGGCCCTTGCTTCCTTCCCTGACATAGATACACTGGCAGAATTCAGTATCGATAAATTCGATGCAGTTACAATGTGGTATGTAATTGAGCACTTTCAAAACCTTGATTCTGTTCTAAAAAAGATTTCATCAATAATAAAAAAAGGTGGTATCTTTGCTTTCAGTACCCCATCGGCATCTGGTGTAAGCGGAAAATTTAACAGAAAATCTTTCTTTGAATCCAGCCCGTCTGACCACTATACTCTTTGGGAAACAGAACACGCAGCTGCGGTTCTAAAAAAATATGGATTTAAAGTTGTAAAAATTGTTTCTACAGGAATTCATCCTGAACGTTTTCCGTCTTATAAGAAACATTCGTGGAAAAACGGATCCCTGCAGGAAAAAGTTTTAAGCACAGCAAGCCGAATTTTCCGCTTAGGTGATACTTTTGAAGTTTATTGTAAAAAGGTGAGGTAGATTTATGGAAGACAAGTATGTTTTAATCTTGGGGGCTGGCCTTATGCAGCGTCCTGCTATAGAAGCTGCCTGGGAAGCAGGTTATAAAACACTTGTTGTCGATGCCAACCCAAAGGCTGTTTGTGCTTCTTTTGCAGACCGATTTGAACCAATAGATTTAAAAGATAAAGAATCTTTACTAAAACTTGCAAAATCTTTAGGCTCAAGCCTTGCGGGGGTCTTTACCGCTGGAACTGATTTTTCCGCTTCCGTTTCGTATGTGGCGCAAAATTGTTCCCTTCCTTCTCATACATATCAGGCTGCCCTAAATGCAAGTGACAAAATCTTAATGCGCTCCTGCTTTGCAAAAGAAGGTGTTGCATCCCCGTTTTTTCAAGAAATCCAGCGTTCGGATATTAGGGGCTTCCTTGAGTCAGATATTTTAGACAAAATGTCATACCCAAAGGTTGTAAAGCCTGTAGATAATATGGGGGCAAGGGGCTGTCGCTTAATCCGGAGCAAGGACGAATTTCTTTTTGCAGTAGAAGAAGCAGTCTTATCATCTCGTAGTGGCAGGGTTATTTTAGAAGATTACATGGCAGGTCCAGAATTTTCAATTGATGCCCTTGTTTATAAGGGTAGCCTTACTATAACAGGCTTTGCAGACCGTCATATTTTCTATCCCCCATATTTCATAGAGATGGGACATACCATGCCTTCAATTTTTCCCGAAGAAAAAAAAATGGAGCTTGTTGAAACTTTTGCAAAGGGGATAAAGGCTTTGGGGTTAACCTGTGGTGCTGCAAAAGCAGACATCAAGTATACGGAAAAAGGTCCCATGATAGGAGAAATTGCAGCAAGGCTTTCCGGTGGCTATATGTCCGGTTGGACGTATCCCTATGCTTCACAAATGAATCTTACAAAACAAGCACTGCTTATAGCTTGTGGCAGGGAGCCAGAAGAACTCTTGCAAAGAAGAAAAAGCCTTCCTGCAAAAGCAAGTCCCTTTGAAACCTTTACAGTTCCTTGCACCGGCACTAGCGCAGAGCGGGCCTGGCTTTCCATACCAGGAAAGGTTCACTGTGTCCTGGAAAGTGCGCAGACCTCTGCAATTCCCTTTGTAAAGAATGCACTGTATAGGGCTTCAGCTGGAACAGATGTTTCTTTTCCCCGCAACAATGTAGAAAAGTGCGGAAATGTAATAGCACTTGCAAAAAGTAATGAACTAGCCGTAAAAGCTGCAGAAGAGGCTGTCTCTTCCATTGTTTTGCGGCTTGAAGCCCCCAATCCTAAGACAGAAGCTTTCATTCAAAGAAAAGAAGTAAAAAGTGAAAGTGGCTTTCCTCAAGATGCCTTTGTTTTACCAGAATCAGCTCTTGAAGACTTAAAAAAAGAATTAGCAACTTCTCGTATTGAATCAAATCAAAGTCTTGCCGATAGTATACCAAAGGCCCTGCTTCCTTATGCCCATACTGTAAAAGATTGGAATCATAGGAGTATAGCAAAAAGTTTACAGATTTTTGATTTACTGTGCCCAAAGCATCTTGCCTTTAATGCGCTTGAATTTTACACACATTTGCTTAGGGCTGGCATTCAAGGAATTTTGTACTTACATGATAAACAAAAAAGGAGGAAAACGCAATGAAATGTAAAGTAAAAGTTCTTGTTTTACTTTTATGCCTTTCACTTTTTGCCTCTGCCAAAGAGATAAATTTAGTTCAAGCCGCACAAGATGCCGGTATGACCTTATACTGGGATTCCCTGGCCCTTTCCGGAGTCCTAGAAAAAAACGGACACTGTATTTCCTTCAGGGCAGGGGATTCCTTTGCCCTTCAAGATTATAGCAAGATTATGAAAGAAGACGCTCCTTATATAAAGGATAATGCGCTTACTGTTTCTCAATCTTTTTTTAACAGTGCTGATCAGTTTTTTCAAAATCAGGAAGAGACCAACCAATATAAAATCGGTGTCATCCTAATCGATCCAGGCCACGGGGGAAAAGATCCAGGGGCTTCTGCCGTTCATACAATAAATGGAAAAAAGCGGACTGTTGTAGAAAAAGACATATGCCTTAATGTAAGCCTAAAACTGTATGATTATTTACGAAAAGCCTACCCTGACAAACGTATACTTTTAACAAGGTCCACGGATGAATACCTGTCTTTAGCCCAAAGGACCGAGATGGCGAATTCTGTAAAACTTGCGGCTAATGAAGCTATACTCTACGTTTCTGTCCATGTAAACGCAAGTCTAGATAAAAATGCAAGCGGTTATGAGGTTTGGTATCTTTCGCCAGGTTATAGGCGCAAGGTGCTTACTCAGGATGTTTCAGGGGATAAAAATGTCAATTCCATTATAAATAACATGATGGAAGAAGAGTATACCACTGAATCTGTCTTGATTGCAAAGTTTATAACTGACGGAATAAAGGCACAGGTAACCCCTCTTTCTGAATCAAGGGGAATAAAGGCCGAAGAATGGTTTGTTGTCCGCAATTCCAATATGCCCGCAGTCTTAATAGAAACGGGTTTTTTAACAAATCCTGCAGAAGCCGCTCTTTTAATTGACGAAAACTACTTGAAAAAAATGTCTTTTGGGATATATAATGGACTTCAGGCGTTTGTAACACATTTTGAACGCTCAAGAGGATTTACCGTAATAAAATGAAAAATGATAAGAATAAACTTTTTGCCCCCATACTCCTTGCTCTGATGTTTCTTGCTTTTACGATTTCGCTGGTATGCTATATTTTTAGGGCCAACAAGTTTAGGACTGTCATGTATTTTGAATCATTTGATAAGGTTGGTCTTTGTACAGAGGAAAGATGGTTACCAAAGGATTGCTTGCAGGGTAGGGAAGAACTGTTTGTAGATGAGCTTCTGCTTGGACCCTTTACAAACAGGTACAAGTATATTTTTGCCCCTGGAACACGGTTGGAGTTCTTTTCTTTGGACAATGATACGGTTTATATCGGATTAAGTGGGGAAGCATTAAAAAAATCCCGCGAAACTGCCGATATTAATGAGGGGATTTCCCTCCTAAAAAAGAATATTGTGAAGAATTTCACAAAAATAAATACTGTTTTGGTGTATATTGATGGTAAAAGTGTTGAACGGAATTCTTGGTTGTAACTGAAATTTTCTTTGTTTGTTAAAAAAAATTAACAAAAAATTAAAAAGACGTTGACAAAAAGTAATTCTTAATAGATACTATTATTAACAAGGCTACATCAAAAGTGTATTAAAAAGGAGCTTCTAATGAAGAGGACTTTGTATTTGACTGCCGCTGTTATGCTTCTGGCAGGTGCTTGCGCTTTCGCAAAAGAATCAACACTCATCGATTTCACATTGTTGGCTGCTGATTCTGTAAACGACGAGAACGGTAATCCTACAGAGAACAGCAGAACTGTTATGGATTATTCTGTAGCCGCTGGTGCAACATTCACCAACGACCAGAAGTCACTCATGAAAACATCACTGGCACTTCCTAACTGGGAAGTTGTGTTGAATTCTTCAGCTAAGACAACACAGGCCATTGCTCTTTCACAGGTAAAAGCAGCTCCTGTAAAGAGTGACGCTGATGTTCCTTTCGCTGGCAACAATGTAATGGGTGTCCGCGTAGTATTCCCAACATGGAACAACAATGCAAATTGTAAGATTGTTCCTCCTTTTGATATTCAGGCTTATGAGCCCCTCGCAGGCCGTGATGAAAACGGTCAGCCACAGGATCAGACTGATGAACAGAAGGGAAAGTATCTTTTTGAAGACGGCTATGGTCTTGTCCGCAACGTTGGAACAGTAAAGTCTATTGCTGTTACAACAATGGGAATGAACTTCCCACACCAGCTTTATGTTCTTCTTAAGGATAGCGACAATGTAGAGCGCCGCTACTACATGGGCAATCTTTTATTCGACGGATGGAAGACACTTGTTTGGAACAACCCTGATTACATCAGCGAAGTACGCACACGTGAAATCAGAGTTTACCCAATCTATCCACGTGGAATTCCTCTCGTAAAGTTTGCTGGTTTCCAGGTAACACGCGATGCATCTGACATTGGTGACAACTGGGTTGGCTACTTCAAGGACGTAAAGGTTATCTATGACCTCGCAGTTCTTACAACTGACCGCGACATCGATGATGAAGACCTTTGGGGAATCATCACAACAAAAGAGCGTGCACGCCAGGCTAATGAAATGAGCCGCTTTGGTAACAAGCAGGTTAACCGCTACATCGAGAAGCAGAAGATGGCAACAGAAGAAACATTCTCTGCATCTTTGAATGAAGGCGGAGAAGGCAATGCCGGTTCTTCAAACGGTCAGAGACCTTCAGCTGAATAAGACTGACTTTTAGTTAGTGCTTTAGAAAGCCGTCCTTTTCTAAGGGCGGCTTTTTTAATTTTATTTTTTAAGGTGTTTTAAATGGCACTACAGTCACAACTTCCAAATAAAATAGTATTACAAAAAACGTATGAAAGCTATAGACCTATTTTTAATCAAATTTTGATAAAAGTAGAGGAATCGCTTCGTAAAAACATAAAAATTTCATCACAACCAACGTATAAGGCTAGAATAAAGTCTTTTAAAAGCTATTATAAAAAAGTTTTACGGCAAAAGCCAAAAGAAGTAGCCACCTGTAATGGACTTGTCACCCTTACAGATATGATTGGTATACGTATTATTTGCCCATTTTTAGAAGATCTAGAAGTTGTTGAGCAGCAACTTTCAAAGGTCTATGATGTAAAAGAAGTTGAAAAAAAAGGTGCCCAGCAGTCATTCCGCGAATTTGGCTATGAATCTGTGCATGTTTTAATCGCTATACCCAAGGATTGCTTGCCTGATGATATGGGGGGGCTTGTTATACCTGAAGAAACTGTTTGTGAAATTCAGCTTAGGACTATTTTACAAGATGCTTGGGCTGAAGTTGAGCATGAACTTATTTATAAATCAGAATTTAATCCCTTTGATAAGCCTTTAAGGCGAAAACTTGCTTCAATAAATGCAAGCCTTTCTTTAGCTGATACAATTTTTCAGGAAATCAGGGATTATCAAAATAAACTCCAGTCAGAGTTGGGCTTTCGTCGTTCTGCTTTTTATAATAAAGCTGATAAACTTACTGATGAAGACTTAGGTCTCTCTCATCAAGTGGGAAAGGCTCCTTTTGCTTACGCAGCAACGAATACATCAGATAGAAGCAGTATAGATGATTTAGTTCTTGCTGCCTTGCATGAGCATAATTCTTCTAACTTTGCAAAGGCTATAGAAATTTACACTAGGATTCTTGATTCTAAGCCAACGCCACCGCCTGTAGTTTTGGGGGTTATTTTTAAGCACAGGGGAATGGCCTATTTTGCTCAGGGAGAATATGAAAGTGCTCTTGAAGACTTTAAAAGTAGTTCTGCCAACGATCCTAAGGCCTTTAGATCCATTTACTATGAAGGAATAGTCTATGGGGTTCAGGGTAAAGATAAAGAAGCTATAGAAAGTTTTAATAGGTCCTTGGAAATCGATTCTTACCAAAGCCATGTCTATTATAGAAGGGCTATTGCTTACTTTAACCTTGCTATGTATAAAGAAGCCCTTGCCGATATTGCCTCTGCCGAAAACTTAGGTCTTGCAGACGATGAGGATTTAAAAGCTTTGAAGAAAAAACTTGTTAATAAGTTTGATATGGGAGTTTAAAAATTAAAAAAAAATTCAAAATATTCGAATATGCGCTTGACATTTTTTTTTGTCTATGCTAATATTCAATCATTGCGATAAGCAATATGTCTCCTTCGTCTAGGGGTTAGGACATCGGGTTTTCATCCCGACAACATGGGTTCGATTCCCGTAGGAGATGATAAGAGCTTAAATTTCTTACTGAGGTTTAAGCTCTTTTTTTATTTTAAACTTCGAATTTAAATTTAAAAAGAGGAAAAAAAATGAGTAAACTTCGTAAGCAGCACATGACTATTACATGGGATAATTTGATAGATGTTGCAAGCCATGAGAGTGCTAAAATAGCTCCTTTACATGAAAAATCAGCACTTGTTGGGCGTATGGGGCTTATGATGCTTTCTGTTGGTGCCGGTGCATGGCGAGTTAGGGCTGCGATGAATAAAGTATCTAGGGCACTTGGCATTACTTGCAATGCAGATATAGGTTTACTTTCTATTGAATATACTTGTTTCGATGGTGCTGAAACTTATACAAACGCTCTTTCTATAAATACTACAGGTGTTAATACAGACAAATTGAATTACTTAAGAACTTTTGCAGATAACTGTGCCCAAAACGCTGAACGTTTTTCAATTAAACAATTTTTTGAGCTTCTTGATGAAATTGAACACTTGGTTGGACATTATGGAGCTATTAAGTTGGGCTTTGCAGCAGCAACCGCTTGTGCAGCTTTTACTTTTTTGTTAGGTGGTGGTCCAACTGAAATGATTTGTGCCTTTTTTGGTGCAGGTATGGGAAATTTTGTAAGAAAAAAGTTGCTTGAAAAACATATAACTTTGTTTGCAAACGTTTCGTTGGGTGTAGCTGTGGCTTGCCTTGTGTATATTTGCTTTATAAAAGCCGCTGAAGCTTTATTTGGTGTTTCAGATATTCATCAAGCAGGTTACATTTGTGCCATGCTCTTTGTAATTCCTGGTTTTCCGCTAATAACAGGTGGAATTGATCTTGCAAAGTTGGATTTAAGGTCTGGTATAGAACGCATTCTATATGCTTTGCTAATTATTTCTGTTGCAACCATAACAGGGTGGCTTTGTGCTCTAGTTTTTCATTTTTCTCCAGCTGATTTCCCGCGATTTGATTTCAATCCTTGTATAATGGCATTATTTAGGCTAGTTACTAGTTTTTTTGCAGTTTATGGATTTTCGCTTATGTTTAATAGTACTGTTCCCATGGCTGTAACAGCAGGACTTATAGGAATGATAGCTAATGTAATGCGCCTTGAACTGATTGATTTTACAGGGATTCCCGCTGCCCTTGCTGCTTTCCTTGCAGCCTTACTTTCTGGTTTATGTGCATCTGCCATAAAAAAATATATAGGATATCCACGATTAACTATTACGGTACCTTCTATAGTTATAATGGTCCCAGGTTTGTATATGTATAAGGGAATCTACTATTTTGCAACAGAAAATGTAACAACAGGGGCTCTTTGGCTTGCAAAGGCTGTTATGATTGTTTGTTCTCTTTGTCTTGGACTGATTGCTGCAAGAATTATTACTGACAGGAACTTTAGAATTTGCAGTTAGGCATTGCAGAATTTAGAGAAAATTACTATAATATATTCACTTTTAATTACACAACGAGGAGAATGTTATGGTCTTTTTAGGCGGACATCTTGCCATCACGTCAATTACATTTTTGACGTTTTCTGTTTTTGCAATAGCAGTCTTTGGCTATTTGCTTGGTAGAATTACAATAAAAGGTGTTTCTTTGGGAACTGCCGGTGTATTTATTTTATCTCTTTTATTTGGTGCCTTCTTTTATACACACCTTGGAAGTCAGTTGGTTGTAAGCTTTACACATGAGACACTTGAACATGCACTAAAAGTTCCGTATGTTTCTAGCGCACTTAAGATTGTAGAAAATATCGGGCTGATTTTGTTCGTCACATCCGTTGGATTTATAGCAGGACCTGGGTTTTTTGGTGATTTTAAAAAGAATTTTAAATCGTACATTGTTTTAGGACTTCTAATAATTGTTGTCGGAGGTCTTGCCTGTGCAGTTTGTATTATCTTTGATGTAAAAGTTTTTGGTCGTGAATATGAAAAAGTTGCTGCTATGTTAGTAGGGCTTCTTTCAGGTTCCTTAACTTCAACACCTGCATTTAGTGCAGCAAAGGCAACTGTAAGTAGTGATGAGTTAGAAGCTATTGTTGCTGTTGGACATGGAATAGCTTACCTATTTGGTGTTGTAGGTGTTGTATTGTTTGTTCAGCTAGTACCTAAATTTGCAAGAGCTAATATGGAGGAAGAAAGGGCAAAGCTTTCTGAAGCTAATCCAGAAAAACCATCTAAGCTGTCAGGAAAGGAGATGGAATTTGATTCTTTTGGTTTCTGTGCATTTTCTATAGCTGCAATTTTAGGTGTCCTTATAGGTTCATTTAAAATAGGAAACTTTTCCCTTACTACAACTGGTGGCTGTCTTTTAGTTTCTTTAATCTTAGGTTATTTAACAAAAATAGGAAATGTTTCTATTATGCCGGCTGAATCTACCCTTAAAGTTTTTAGGGAATTGGGACTTATGTTCTTCCTTATTGGTGCAGGTGTTGCAGGAGGTGCCAGTTTTGTTCAGTACTTTGAATGGGTTTACTTTATTTATGGTATAATTATGACTCTTGTTCCTATGGTTGTGGGCTATATATTTGCTCGCTATGTTCTTAAACTCAACCTGCTCAACAACTTAGGTTCTATTTGTGGTGGTATGACAAGTACCCCAGCCCTCGGTACATTAATTCAGACAGCAGGAACAGAAAAAGTTGCATCTGCCTACGCTTCAACTTATCCTATAGCTTTGATTGCAGTCGTTGTAGTTTCCCAAGTATTGATTTTGATATTCAAATAAGGGAACCTCGAAAAACTGCAGTTTTTCGAGATGCCCATAAAAGTGTTTTAGGGCAAGAGAGTACCTCTTGTCCTAAAGTAAATCTGCCCCCTTTATCTCTGTAAGGACACTTTGTACATAAGGTCGCAGGCTGTCTGTGAAAAACTTACCCCTTGACCATTCTATTACTTAACTTCGCCCCGTAATATCTTTCTTACGAGAATGCCAGAAGCCTGTAAGTCACTTTCCTGCCAGCCTCCTTTACCTTCCTTATCTTTGTTGTATTTTAAGACACCCGAATCTTCACCCTTGTTGTTCACAGACCAGTTTGCCCAGGAAATTTTATTTTTAGAAAGGAATCGCATCCATTCAAGTGTTTCTTTTTCATAAACGCCACCGTCTCCTGAAGCCTGTGTGGTTCCCCACTCAGTTACGAAAATCGGCAAGCCTTTGTCAAGAGCTTGTTGTGCAACATTTCTACTTTCCTGACCGTGACTTCCTGCATAGAAGTGTAGGGTGTACATTATGTTTTTGTAGCCTTCAATAGGACTATTAGCAACACTAGTCAAATCGCTAGACCAAACAGGAGTTCCTACAACAATAATGTTGTCGCAATGCTTTCTTATAATGGGTATTATTCTTTCTGCATAAGGCTTTATATTTCCTTTCCAAGTAACATTGTCGCCGTTGGGTTCATTGCATATTTCATATATTATGTTTGGGCAGTCTGCATAGGTTGAAGCAATCTGTTCAAAAAAATCTTCTGCCTGTTTTACGTAAAGCATGGGATCACAGTCATTTAATACATGCCAATCAACTATAACATAAAGTCCCAACTCTTTTGCTGCTTCAATGGATTCTATTACTTTAAAAGCCATTCCTTTATTCTGTACGTAACCGCCGTTGCCGCCTACATACATTGCGGCCCTCCATAAATCAGCATTCCAATCGTCACGCAACCATTTAAGTACATCTTTATTAGCATATTTTCCATACCAATGCAGTCCGTGAGAACTCATTCCGCACAGTTGTATAGGCTTACTATCAGAGGAACAGAGCTGAATTCCATTTACGCTTAATGTCCCGTAACGTTGGACTGGTGTTTTTCCATCAGTATAAATCTTTCGTAGTTCTTGCTTAGAACAAGAAAAAAATGAAAATATACAAATACCTGAAAATAAAACAATTATACTTTTCTTAAAAAAATCTTTCATAAATCCATTATATAGCTGAAAAAGCCAAAATGCAATCTAAATTTCAGTTCTCCATAGCTGCCTTACAGCTAATTGTATTTTTTTTTGCAAAGTGTTATAATAGGGAACCTCGGAAAATTGAAGTTTTTCGAGATGCCCAATAACTCGATTTTATTTATAATAGAGGTTGCATTACATGTACAAGAGCGTAGACCCCAAGGTAAGTTTCCCTAAACAAGAAGAGGAAATCTTAGACTTTTGGCAAAAAAACGATACTTTTAAGAAGTCTGTGAGCCAGCGTGAAGGGGCTCCTGAGTTTATATTCTATGACGGACCGCCCTTTGCAACAGGTCTGCCACATTTTGGACATTTTATTCCCTCAACCATAAAAGATATTATTCCCCGCTACCAAACAATGAAGGGTAAGCATGTAGATCGGCGTTTCGGTTGGGACTGCCATGGTCTTCCTGTTGAAAACCTTATAGAAAAAGAGCTGGGAATCAATTCAAAACACGAAATTGAAGCTTATGGAGTTGCAGCATTTAATGACAAGTGCCGTGCTTCTGTCTTAAAATATACAGGCGAATGGCGCAAAACCATAACCCGCATGGGCCGTTGGGTAGACTTTGACAGGGACTACAAGACCATGAACCCAGAATATATGGAATCCATTTGGTGGGTCGCTAAATCTTTGTGGGATAAGAAGTTAATCTACGAAGGTAAATATATTCTTCCCTACTGTCCCCGCTGTGCCACAGTCCTTTCCACCCATGAACTGGCTCAAGGTTATAAGGAAAAGCAGGATCCTGCGATTACAATTCGTTTTAAGGTAACAAAGGCCCCTGATTCTTTTACGGATGCAGATATCACTAACGGAAAGACCTTCTTTTTAGCATGGACAACAACACCTTGGACCTTGCCCTCTAACTTAGGTCTTGCTATGGGACCAGATATTGATTACGTAAAAATCCAGGACAAAGAATCCGGTGACTTCTACATCATGGCCCAAAGTCGCCTGCACGCATATTATAAAGAAGAAAAAGACTACACAATTATT
>CAJOQA010000003.1 GCA_905236465.1 uncultured Treponema sp. | reverse complement strand
AGAATTTTTTGCATCCTTTTGAAGTTCTTTTAAAAGCTTTGCCCTACCCCTAACAGTTATATATTCAGGCTGAAAATTATTGTTTACATCTATGGCAATCCTACTTTTAGGAAGGTCTATAAGATGCCCCATTGAAGCTTTTACAACAAAAGAAGAGCCTAAATAGTGTTCTATAGTTTTTGCCTTTGCAGGAGACTCCACAATAACCAGAGTCTTTTTTTTAGCACTTTTTTCTGCCATACTCTTACCTCAAATTTAGATAAAGCATAAGGGCAACCCTTTTTAGAGCTTGCCTTAAAAAAGCTCTATCTGTTTTTTTACACTATATGTACCAGGTGCCTGACTACACACCTTTAAATATTCTTTATAATTTTCAATTACAGGAGCTCCATCTTTTACCCAGTTTTCAGGTGACCGGTCAAGTTTCTTTTTGCCACTAGCCCCCATAGATAAAAGTTTTTCTCGGGCCACCATTTCATATTTACAGGCTTCGCTACAAAAGCAAGCCTTATGAAAAAAAACATCGCGATTATATTCTAAAGCAAAATCAGCTGTAATTAGGGCACCGGACCCCGCTGGGGCTTGGCAAACCAATACAGCAGGGGAAAGGGCTGCAATTAACCTGTTTCGCTGCACAAAACGCCACTTTTCAGCGGGTGTACCTGGTATATACTCGCTTAAGAAACAACCATTATCCCTTAAAATATGGTCTGCAAGCTTTTTATTTGCAGTGGGAACAATTGTATCTATGCCACAGGGTAAAACAGCGGCAGTAGAAGCGCCTACACAAGAGGAAAGAGCTCCTCTATGGGCAAAAGAGTCTATTCCATTAGCAAGGCCACTTATTATAAGCCTATTGTCTAGGGCAGCCTCCTTTGCAAAATCTAAAGTAGACTTGGCAGCTTCTTCGCAGACTTTTCTTGTCCCAACTATTGAAATACACTTTTTTTGCAGGGCATTCAAGTTTCCCCTATAAAAAATCATATAAGGGGGATCAAAAATTTCCCGCAACAGAGGGGGAAAATCTTCGTCATCATAGCGAACAGCTTGAATTCCCTTAGTCTCTATTATTTTAAGACTAAACTCAGCTAATTTTGCAATGCTTTGTGCTTGCCACGGAGACTTGACACTTCTACCTATAATAGAAGAAAGTTCCTCTATAGACAATATAACAAGGCGGTCTAGAGTGTCAATATTCTTTTGCAAAAGAATTTTTTCCCTAAAGGTGAGGAAAGAAATTGAAGCTATAGCTATATCTAATATATTCACAAAATAAACTTAATTAATTTGTATGCTGAGCGTCAAGTACTGTTTGAAGATTTCTTGTAGCTTCCTCAACTTTTTCTTTATTAGGAGACAGCTGAATTATTTTTTCGTACAAGGCAGCTGCTTTTTCAAAGTCACGACTCACATAATAAGCGCGGGCTAAAACAAACATTGCATTAGTGTCTTTCTTTTGGGTCTCAAGGAAACGCTCAAGATAGGGGATGCCCTTCTCACTTTCATCGGGAAGCTCAAAAACATACAAAACCCCAATTCCATACATTGCCCTGTAATAAAGGGGGTTAAGTGTCAGAGCCTGCAAGTAAGCGGCTTCCGAAAGGCGAAGGTATTCTTCTTTTTGAACAGTATTTATTCTTCCAGACGATGCAGAAACATCAAATGCTTTTGAATGGGCGACATAGCCGGCGCTAACCCCTAAGTAGTAATAGAGATTGGCATTATCCGGGTAATAGTTTACAGCCTTTTGAAAAGATTCAAGGGCCCTGCCGTAAAGCCCCTCGTCAAGATAGCGGATACCAAGAATCTTATACCAGGAACCAACTTGAGCTTCTGTACTGACTAAATCCATTGCCCGCTTCTCGTACTTTTTTATTGCCTCAGAAATTTCTTCTTTTGTGCGGGGGGAAGAAACACCTTCCTCCAATTTCTGCATTTTTTTTACAGAATTATATGATGGTGAACAAGATGATATGGTTAAAAAAGCCAGTGATACCATAGCTAGCTTTATAAAAGACCTGTTGATTTTCATTTTACTTCTCCTCTTCATTTTTATTCTTATGACCAGGAAAATAGCCCTGGTGATATTGTCTTAGTTGGCCATCCTCAACATGGGTATAAATTTGCGTAGTAGACAGGTCAGAGTGGCCCAACAACTCTTGAACTGACCTTAAATCTGCTCCCCCTGCCAAAAGATGGGTAGCAAAAGAATGGCGCAGGGTATGAACCTTTGCCTTTACCCCGCTTTTTGCCTCCAGTGCCTGAAAATTCTTCCAAATCCCCTTTCTAGAAAGGGGTTTTCCCCTTGCATTTACAAATACTTCTGCAACCTGAGCTGATCCTACAAGACCTGGCCGTATAAGGGTTATCCATTTTAAAAGCCACTCTTTAGCAACATCACCAAACGGGACAAGTCGCTCTTTGTCACCCTTTCCCTGCACTATAATTATTTTTTCGTCAAAATGAAGGTTGGTCATTAGCAAACTAGAAACTTCACTTATGCGCAGGCCACAACTGTAAATAAGCTCATACAAAGCCCTGTCCCTTATTCCAAGGGGTTTGCTTGTATCGATTGCAGAAAGAAGGGCATCAATTTGCTCAACAGATAAAACCTTGGGTAAAGACCTATCTGCTTTTGGCTTGTCTAGTTCAAGTGCATAATTAACAGGCCACAAACCCTTATTTTTTAAAAAGGAACCAAAAGCCCTAAGAGCAGATATGTCTTTGGCAATTGTTAACTCACTGTTTTTTTTCTCCCTTCGATAAACAAGAAAATAAAATATCTTCTTTGCATCAAATTCAGCAAGTTTATAATCTTTTTCTTGAATCCAAGAGATAAATTCTTTACAAGTAAAGAAATAAGTCTGGGCTGTCAACTTTGAATGCCGGTCAACAAGAAGAGCATCTGCATAAAAGGATTGCAATAAGTCTTCTAGTTGCCTTTTTTCTTCATCAGTTGTCATCAGTAAGATTTATTGACTTAGAAAGTCCCTGCAAACTCTTTCTCCATATTGCAGGTTGTTTCAAATCATTTCTGTCTATATTTTCATCAGGAGCTTCAAGCCCCCTGTTACTTTTTACTGCGCGGGTTAAGCTTTCATGTAAACTTGTGGTAGCAACCTGCTCAACAGGCTTTTCTTCCACTTTTTTTACCTGACTAGGAGCTTCTTCCTCAACAACAGGTGGCTTTATGCTTGGCTGTGGCAAAACTGGCTCATCAAGATTTATAGTGCCCTGTCCCCTTGAAAGCTTTACATAATCACCATAGTCAATGGTATTAGAATTTTCCAAGTAATTCTTCTTTTCTGAAGAAAAATCGCTATGACTTTCATCTTCAAAACCTGTTGCTATAACTGTAACAGAAACACTGTCGCCCATTTCAGGGTCATAAATCTGACCCCAAATGATATTGTCATTGTTTTTGTTTACAGAGGCACGGATAGTATTGTTGATTTCCTCAACTTCAACCATAGACAAGTCGTCTGTACTTGCAACATTGACAATGATGTTCTTTGCGCCATCAAGCTTACGGTCTTCCATTAACGGATTAGAAATTGCCTTCTGAACTGCATCGATTGCACGGTTTTCACCCTCTGCAACTCCAACGCCAATAAGGGCCTCCCCCTGATCCTTCATAACGGTCCTGACATCCGCAAAATCGATGTTCGGTTCACCGACCTTTGTAATTATATCAGTCAACCCTTTTATTCCCTGACAAAGAACATCATCAGCAAGTCTGAAAGCCTGCTTAAAAGAGACTTTTTTATCGACAATCTTCATTATCTGCTGATTTGGAACAATGATAAGGCTATCTACATTTTCACGAAGTTTCTTTAACCCTTCCTGAGCATTTTTCATTCTTGTAGTTCCTTCAAATGCAAAAGGAGTAGTAACTACAGCAACAGTAAGGACCCCCTGCTCGTGAGCAAGCCCTGCAACAATAGGAGCTGAACCAGTGCCAGTTCCCCCCCCCATACCAGCAGTTATGATAACCATGTTTGCGCCCTTTATGACATTGGATATCATCTCAGAATCTTCTTTAGCTGAATTTTCTCCAACTTCAGGATTTCCACCTGCTCCAAGCCCACCTGTTCTTTCTTGACCAATAGCAAGGCGTTTTGGAGCCATTGAAATATTAAGGGCTTGAACATCAGTATTTAAAACAATAAATTCAACATCGCTGGCCCCAGTTTGTATAATCCGATTTACAGTACTGGATCCACCACCACCACAACCTATAACCTTTATTACTGTCGGACTCGGCGCTTTTAGCGTTGAGCTTTCATCATTAACCACAGACAATTCAATCATATATCCTCCCGACCCATGTTCAAAAAGTTATCAAAGATTTTGAACTTTCTCAAGTACTTTTTTAATAAAAATAGTTAAATTTTTTAAGGTAAATGCCGATAGGGCACTTTTAGAAACAGTTGTCAAAACCTTCTTTCAGCTTGTGCAAGGCTTCTTTGAGTAAGCCCCCTCCCTTTCCGCTTTTATCCTCGATTTTTGAGTGTCGTGCTCCCTTGCTTTCAAAAATAGCCTTGTTAGCTACAACAAGACCCACTGCGGTAGCAAAATCAGCCTGCCGGTAATCCAATTTAGCATCATTATTGCTTTCAAGAGAGCCTAAATCAGGAGACTCACCCCTTCTTACAGCAGATGTTCTCCAGACACTTTGACAAAGTTGTACCACTCCATCCATCAGGGCACCTCCTCCGGTAAGAACAATGCAGCCATTTAAGGAGGTAAGTCCTGAATGTTTTCTTACATTCTGCTTGACCATATCAAAAATTTCTGCTAAGCGGGACTGAATAATAGTACAAATCTCAGATTTTGAACTTTCCTCTGGCGGACGGCCAGATGAAGTTGCTATGGGGATTTCTTCATCTACATCGCTTTCATAAAACCAAGCAGTTCCGTATTTTAACTTTATCTCTTCTGCTGCTGCAAAGGAAATTCCCTTGACCTTTGAAATATCACTGGTAACATCCTTACCACCAAAGGGGATAGAAGTTGTGTAAATAGGGGCCCCGTCATAGATAACCATAACATCTGTCGTTCCTCCACCTAAATCTATCAGGATAGAGCCTAATTCCATCTCCTCTTCATGCAAAGTTGCGATAGAAGCAGCAAGGGTTTTTAATGTTGGGGTTTTATTTACAAGTCCTAAATGACTTATGCAATCATCTATTTTCTTACAAGCTGTAAGATTAGCCATTACAAGATGAGCCTTCACCTCAAGTCTGACACCGGTAGCACCAATCAGTTCACCTATATCTTTGTTTTTATAGCTTTGGCTACCATTAACAATATATTCTCGAGGAATTGTATGCAAATACCGCTTGCCATAGGGCAAAACTATTGATTTTGAGGCATCTATAGCCCTTTTCTTTGCATTATCAGTAATTACGGTTTCACGGTTACGCCCGCTAGGGTCAATGGCAATCTGACCTGTAGAATTAAGGCTTGAAACCTGATTCCCGCCTATTGAGGCAAAAACTTCAGAAACATCAACACCCGCCATAAGTTCAGCTTCTTCTATAGCTTCTTTTATAGCAGCCTCAACGACGCTAGTGTTTAAAATAACACCATCTGTAACACCTTTTGACGGAACTTTAGAAACTGCAATAATTTTAAGCCTGTCATCAGAAAAAAGCTCACCTATAGCGACACGAATAAAGGTGGTTCCAATATCCAGACCAACAATAATGTTGCTCACTCAATCCCCTCCACTACGATTCTACCGTCGCCGATAAGAAACAGCCCCATAGCGCAAATCTATCTCACCGGCAGAAGAATCAATCGAATTTACAATATCAAGCGCAACCATCATGTATTTCAGCGTATCCTCATTCAGGCTACGATCTGTTAAAACCCTGACATGAGAAGATATAGGATACAAAATCAAGTCATAATTTCCATATTCTTTTGGTACAACCTGAATTTCAGAAATAGCTGCAAAATACTTCTGCGGCAAACTCCTTATGTAAGCTATTTGCTCCATGAGGATTCTATATCTAGAAGCAAGTCTTACCCCTTCACCAACATTTTCTATTGGAAGACCTGTTACTAAGGGGATATTACTATCTTTTGCCACAGACGTTGCTGTAGAAGAGAATAATACACCATTTTCATCAATTTGAACAGTCTGACAGTAGCCATTTTGAAAAACTATTGTCTTTGCAACAGCTTCTCTTTCTTTTATCAAAATAGAAACCCTATCGGGAAAATGCTTG
The DNA here is from genome assembly GCA_905236465.1 of uncultured Treponema sp. Classification (GTDB taxonomy): domain Bacteria; phylum Spirochaetota; class Spirochaetia; order Treponematales; family Treponemataceae; genus Treponema_D. Next base: position 22,540 of record CAJOQA010000003.1, on the reverse strand, counting down.
TCAACGGTTACTTTTTCAATTCCTGAAATTGAACTTAAAGAATTAACGGCTTTACCGGTATCAAACTGCATCCAGGTAAGGGTATCAATCTCCTGAATTTTTTGCCTTACCAAACTTTCAGGAATTGTTTTTAGCCCTGAAAAAGAAATCTTTGCAGGCACTAGAGAAGGAATTACAAATGTATATAAAATCAATTCTATAAGTAATAGAATGCACAATATAAAAACTATTACTTTTAAAATCCTAAGTTTTTTGTCTTTAGAAACATTTTTTTCTTTGGTAAAGGCATTCTTTTCATGCTTTTTCTTACCTGAAAAAAATGCACTAGTTTCCCAAACATCAGCATAAATTCCATCACTCATAACTGCTCACTTCTACTCCGTTAAAACTTTCAAATTCAATATCACTATTTGTATTTTCTTTATTAAAAGGACCAACTTCAATATTATCTTCTTCCGTGCAGTGACTTGCATTGAGAATAAAGCCACACATAGCAAAAGTAACAATAAGAGACGAACCTCCAGATGAAAAGAAAGGCTGGGGGATACCAGTAGAAGGCAATGCACCAGCTACAACCCCAACATTCATAATGGACTGTAAAACCACCATGCAGGTACAGCCAAAAGCTCCGTACGAAGCAAAGCGGTTGGGACAATTTACAGTTATTTTAAATGCCCTCCATGCAAAAAGAAAGAGAACAGCAAAATATGCGATTACACCAACAAACCCCATGGCAGCAACCCAGCCAGAAAACACATAGTCTGTTTGGACTTCGGGAATCTTACTGACATAATAAAGGCCTGTTCCAAGACCTGCCCCCCAAGGGCCCCCAGAAATTATCGCTCTTTGAGAGGCAAACTGCTGATAGCCTGTATCATCTGTAAATTCAGGATGCAAAAAAGCGATAATGCGATCCAAACGGTAGGGTTCTATCGCTATCATCAAAGCCATAGCAGGTATAGCGAGCAAGAGCAGGGGAACAAACCAAGACATGCGGGCCCCTGAAACAAAAAACATTACACAACCCACCGTAAAAATGAAAAGTCCCGTAGAAAAATCCTTTTGTAAAATAATAACGCCGACAAAAGCCAAAAGCCCAAATAAGGGATATAAAAAATTCTTTTGACCATCTTCTTGCTCGTCAAGGTATTTATCAAAAAGATTGGCTAAATATAATACAACCGCAATCTTTGCAAATTCAGAAGGCTGAAAGCGAACTACGTGGGGTATCATAATCCATCTTGTAGCACCATTTTTTTCCAAGCCTATACCAGGAATAAAGGTAAGCAGGCATAAAAGCATTATCGAAAGAACAAAAGCCTTTAAATGCTTACGAATAAAGGAAATAGGCAGAGCAGAGAAAACGGTAAAAGCAATAAAAGCTACAAGAGACCAGGACAGTTGCCTGACAACAAAGTAATACTTTTTATTAAAAATTCTTCTTGCAGTATCAGGGGTTGCAATAATTAGGGTAAAAATTCCCAACCCCCATAAAAGAATAACTGAAATAAGAAAGGCAACATCATTTTTCTTATAAGCGCCACCTGGGTTTCCAGGGTAAAAGGTAAAGGCAGACATAGATTAAAGTCCCTCTAGCTTCTTAATTATGCGCTCTAAAGCCATTCCTCGGCTTCCCTTTACCAAAATAATATCATCTTTACAAGCTTTTTCTCTAATAGCTGCAGCCACTTTTTCCATTGTAGAAAGTGAATCAGAGGGAAAATAGAAAAGTTCTGTATTTGGTCTTGTTTTTTTTGCTACCTCAAAAGCTGCTTTCATTTCATCACCAACAAGGAAAATATAAGAAGCAGAGCTATTTGCAACTTGAGCCCCTATTTTTTCATGCTCTCTTTTGGAATCATTTCCAAGTTCCCTCATATCTCCAAGTACAAGAATTTTCTTAAATGGACTAGTAACGCTAGAAATAAAATCTATAGCCTTTTCCATCGAATCTGGATTAGCATTGTAGCAATCCTGGACTATCGTGTATTTTCCGTGTAGGATTTGGCTCCGTCCAAAAATACTCTTAATTTCTTTTATGCCACTAGAAAGCTGGTCAGAAGAAAGCCCCAAAAACTTTGCCAAAGAAAGGGCTGCTAAAGCATTTGTGAAATTATATTTTCCAGGGAGAGGCAAAATTGTCTCCTTTCTAGAGATGCAAAATTTTGTGCCAGCTAAGCCTAAATCCACAACATCACTGATATCTGCATCGCAGGAAGTACCATAGTAAACAACGTTTCCATCTACCCTACCAGTTAGGAAATCTGCAAAATCGTCATCTTTAGGGATAAAAGCAGTTCCTATGCCTTTAAAATGAGAAAAAATATTTGCCTTTTCCTCTGCAATGGCTTGCCGACTGCCTAAAATTCCTATGTGGGCAGTCCCAATATTTGTAATAATAGCAAACCTGGGCTTGAGGACAGCTGCAATCTCCGCAATTTCATTTTTGCGGTTCATGCCCATCTCAAAAATACCAACCTGATCTTCTTTTTTTATATTGAAAACAGAAAGAGGCAAGCCTGTTTCGCTATTTAAGTTTCCTTCATTGGTAACAACCCTATACTTTTTTCTTAGCAAGGTTGCTGCTATTTCTTTAGTAGTTGTTTTACCCGAAGACCCTGTTATTCCAATCTTTATCAAGTCAGGGAACTTTTCAACATAGCGGCCTGCAGCCCTTTGCAAAGCTGTCATGGTATTTTCTACAGCAATAAAAAAAACTTCAGGATATTTTAACGAAAGCCCAGTAAAAAAATTACTGTCATTTTCATAGTTTTTTAAGCAAATAAAAACAACACTAGCTCCGTTTTCAAGTGCTTGAGGAATATAGGCATGACCATCTTGGTTTTGCCCTATTAAAGGAATAAAAAGAGAACCTTTTTCAACACAACGGCTATCTATTTTTACGGAAGAAAAGTAAAAATCCCCTAGACCAAGGACATGGATACCGTTTGTTGCCTGTACTGTTTCTTCTAAAGTCAAAAGACTTTTGTTTTTTTGCACACTCATTTTGTTTTTTTATCCTTCATTTCTACCCTAACAATCTGTTCAGATTCTGCTTGCTTCATTCCAAGTTCTTCTTCAGCAATTTTCTCTATACGCTCACTGCTAGAAAGAATACTGATATCTGTAATAAGCTTTTTATTCTGCTCAACCAAATCTGCCTGAGTTTTTTCTAAATCCAAAACCTGCTCACGCAAATCTGCATACCGCCTAGCCTGAAAAGCATCTAAAATCAGCAAACCAGGAATAGAAAGAGCAAACAAACAAATAAAAACAGCTTTTAAGGCAAAAGCAACTTTTTTCATTATAAAGCCTCCACTCCTAGAAGTCGCATTTTATCAGCATTGCGGATTTTTTTTACAACCCGCAACTTTGCACTTCTAGAGGGAGAATTTGCTAAAACCTCTTCTTTTGTAGGCTCAATAGGCTTTTTAGTCAAAACCTGAGCACAAGGTGAAGAACCGCAGGTGCAAACAGGAGCATTAGGCGGACAAACACAAACCTTTCCTAAATTTCTGAAATAATTCTTAACAATTCTATCTTCAAGAGAATGAAAAGTAATTACCCCCATTTTCCCCCCTTCCGCTAATACATTAAATGCATCATGCAAGGCAAGGGGGAGTCTTTTTAACTCGCTGTTTACACAAATGCGTAAAGCCTGAAAGGTTCTAGTTGCAGGGTGTATCGGTCCATGGGCGTAAGATGCCGGTACACACCCATAAATTAAATCAGCCAGAGCCTTTGTTGAAGAAATCCTCCCTTTTTTGCGACCTTCAACAATGGCAGAAGAAATTCTGCGGGAAAATTTTTCATCCGAATAAAGGTAAATCATATTTGCCAGCTCCTCCTCTGGCATAGAATTTACAATATCTTCGGCGCTTTCTCCCGCAGAAGGATTCAACCGCATATCAAGTTCTTCATCGTGACGAAATGAAAATCCCCTCCCACTCCGTTCATAGTGAAAAACACTAATACCTAAATCAAACAAAATAAGGTCAGGATGTCTTTCATAGGGATAATTATGATAAAAATCATTAAACCATCCATTATAGAAAGACACCCTGTCCCCGAATTGAGACAGGCGTTCGCGTGCCCTACCTTGTATAAGGGCATCAGCGTCAACGCCTGTCACATGCAGTGCGGGGTATTTTGAAAGAAAGTTGAATGTATGCCCACCTTCACCTAAAGTTGAATCAACCATGAAGGCATCATTTTCATAGCTTTCTCCGAGAGGGGAAAGATATGACAGGCATTCATGTAACAAAACCGGTGTATGGACAATTTCCACTTTTTTTTACTCCGCACTGTTTCTCCTTATGTCTATGGCAGAAATTAAAACTTCTGCCTTAACATCAAAAAAAAACAGCGACTTATAACAAAATATCGCTCATAGATGCAACGGCTTCCTGGAAAAGAGGTTCGTTACTTTCATTATACTTCTTGTATTCAGCAGAATCCCAAAGTTCCATGAATTTTCCCATAGAAAGTATATGACATTCTGAGCCACAACTTAAAGACGCATAGTCCCTAAGGCCTTGAGGAATTGAGAGTCTGCCTGATTTATCAAATTCGATTTTTTGTGCCGGTGCAATTATGCGCCGCATAACCATACGTTTTTGAGGATCAAACACAGAAACCTTACCGATTATTTGACCAGCAAAGTTTTCCCACTCACTGCAAGTAAAAAGCATGAGACAGTGGTCTAGACCCTGCGTAACAATGAGTTCATTCTGCTGTAGGGCAGAGCGCAACTTTGCCGGAAAAGAAAGTCTTCCCTTTTCGTCCAAAGTATTGCAAAAGCCTCCGTTAAGCACGTCCATTTCCACTGCTCACCACTTTTTCCCACAATTTCCCACTTAGGATATATTTTACCCCATTTTTTTATAATGTCAATTATAAAAGGTGCCGATAATCTAAAAATTTTCAAAGCCCTTGAATTTTCCCTCTAAAAATGTATAGTTTATATCTAGTGGTTTCTAATGATTAATACACTAAATGAGACTAGTTTACATAAAACAATAAAAGACCTCTATGCCATCGAGAATCCTAATAGCAAAAAAGAAGAAAAGGTAGGCCCCTATATTGCAGATATAGTGACAGCAAAAAAAGACATTATAGAGATTCAAACAGGAAGTGTAAGCTCTTTATTTAAGAAAATAAATTATTTTCTAAATGAAGGTCGCAAGGTAAAAGTTGTATACCCCCTGGCAGCCTGTAAATATATAGAAACATGTAGCGTAACAAAAAAAGAAAAACGAAGGCGAAAAAGCCCTGTCACTAAAAATATATATTCAATATTCAGGGAACTTACAGGATTGCATACACTTTTGCTTGATAAAAATTTTACTCTTGAAGTGCTGCTTATTACGATGACAGAAGAAAGGGAAGAAACAAAAGAAGCAGTACAGTCCAAAAATGGAAGAAGACGCTTCAAGAAAAATTGGTTAAAAAGTGGAAAAAGGCTTGAAAGCATTGAAGAAAAGATTATTTTTAATAAAAGGGAAGATTACATTTCCCTTTTCCCCCAAGATTTAGGGGAAAGTTTTACCATAAATGAAATGTATCAGCAACTTTTTGCAAAAAAAATAAAGGGGTTAAAAAAAGACTCTCTAAGGCTTATGCTTTGGTTATATAAGAAATTAGACCTCGTTGAAGAATGTGGAAAAGAAGGGAAAAGTAAAGTATTTAAAATAAAAAAGCCCCCTAAAGAGGGAGCCTTTTATAATCATAAATGATTACCAAGCATCATTCATATCGTCTGCATCACGATTTTCCATATCGTACAAGTCTGTAACTGCACGTAGGTCATCAAGATACATATAGAAAGAACCCTTTGCTTCCATTGGGTTGCAGTCTACACGGAAACCAACGATGCGGAGACCTGGTTTGTCACCGTGATATACAGATGACTGTACAATACCATGCTCGCTATCTGGTGATGGTGGAATAGCAGCTGTAATCTTTTTCCAACCGCTAAATTCAAGTGAACCCATCCAAATCTCAAAGTTGTGACCATTGTAGTCCTGAACTAAGAGCCAAAGCTGATGTCCCATATTACGTCCACAAGCCCAAACTGAAACTGTCTTTGTAACACCTTCAATTGCGATTGGGCGGGCAGCTGTAATGAAGAACTGGTTTACGCCACGGCGGAAGAACTCTACCTTAACACCAAGAACTTTTGTATCTTCCATTTCCTGATTTGCGGCATCGTTAAGAGGTTCCTTTGCAAGAGGGCTACCCTCAAACAAACGACCAGCAATAACACCATAGTCAGAAGAAATATGTACGTTCCAAGAACCTTCACGCTCAAAACGGTCTACGCTAACTTCGCGAAGAGCCTGACGTGCACTATCATTTCCAATGTTTGAAGCATCAGGATCAGCAATACTTGTATTACCGTCATTAGATTGTGCAAAAGCAGTTGAAGCAGCAATAACTGCAACTGCAAGAATAGCTAAATGTAATTTTTTCATATGTATTTACCGCCTCTTTTTATTACTCTGCAGCAGAGCCTTCGCCAAAGTCAGCTGCTCTCAGTTCATATCCATCGTATACATTTGTAAGTGTATTGGTTGTGTACTTGAGCTGGTCAAAGTAAACTACATAGTTATCTACAGCTTCAGTAGCATCTGTACGGATTCTGAAACCAACAAAAGTCATGTTTGGACGTCCGGAACGAAGTCTTGAATGTTGGCGGATATAGCCAGGAACATTAATTACTATATTTCTCCATCCCTGGAAAGCAAGGTTTCCTGCTTTTAAGGTGTGTACACGACCATCTGCATCGCGGATAAGAACTTCCAGTTTGTAATTATAATTTGCACCCCATACCCAGAAATCTATCTGTGTAACTGTACCAAGAAACTGTGGTTCATTGCGCCCCTCACCTTCCTTATTTTTTGGGAATACTTCAAACCAGTTATCTCCCTTGCGGTCAAAGGCTACCTTTGCGCCAAGAACCTGTGCGGTAGGATCACCATCTTTGCGGTAAGCCTTAAGAGAGTTGGGCATACCTTCAAAGTTCTTAATGATAGGATAACCTTCAGCCACAAAACGGCTGGCCTGTATACCCCATGTCCAATCCATCTGATCTGGTGTATCGAAGTTGTCGATAACGATTGTCTCTACAGCCTTTGCACTTGGTTGAGCAACTGCCGGAACGCAGAATGCAAGCGCAACAAGGCCTCCTAAAATGACTACGCCCTTTTTCATTCAATTCTCCTTGAATTGTGGCTTTCCCTGTTTTTAATATCCACGGAAAACACTTTATTTACTTATCGGTTTGAATCAGGAAAAACTTTAGCATCTATTTTTCAATCAGCAAAGCATTCTTAACTCATTACCTCATTATATTTCGCTACGCCTTCTTTGTCAAATGATTTAAGTTATTAAGTTCAAATTTTTTTGGAAAATTTAGCCTTCTTTATAGTAAAGTCACATTTCAGTCTTGAATTTTACTATAAAATATCATATTATTCTACTCGTAGAATATATCAATTCTATTTTATAGGAGTATTTATGTTCAGCTACAAAGAAATTGGTCTTGTAAACAGCAAGCACCTTTTTGAGATGGCCATGAAAGGTCATTATGCAATTCCTGCATACAACTTCAATAATATGGAGCAGATGCAGGCTATCATTCAGGCATGCGTTGAAACAAAATCACCTGTAATTCTTCAGGTTTCAAAGGGTGCCCGCCAATACGCAGACAAATTCATTTTGCGCAACATGGCCCGTGGAGCAGTTGAATATGCTCACGAGTTAGGAGCAGACATTCCGATCGTACTTCACTTGGATCACGGTCCAAACTTTGAAGTGGCAAAGGACTGCATCGACAACGGTTTTTCTTCTGTTATGATTGACGGCTCTGCCCTCCCCTACGATGAAAACGTAAAACTTACAAAGCAAGTTTGTGACTATGCCCATTCACAGAAGGACTATGTAACAGTAGAAGCTGAACTTGGTGTTCTTGGTGGCGTAGAAGATGATGTTGCAGCAGAAGAAAGCAAATACACAAAACCAGAAGAAGTAATTGACTTTACAAGCAAGACTGGTTGTGACTCTCTTGCAATTTCTATTGGAACATCCCACGGACGCTGCAAATTCACACCAGAACAGTGCACAAGACGTGAAGATGGAACTTTAGTTCCTCCACCATTGGCATTTGATGTTCTTGAAGCAATTGAAAAGCAGCTGCCAGGATTCCCCATTGTTCTTCACGGTTCTTCTTCTGTACCTGCATCATACGTACAGGAAATTGAAAAGTTTGGCGGAAAGATTCCTAACTCTGTAGGTATTCCAGAAGAGCAGTTACGCAAGGCAGCTTCTATGTCAGTTTGCAAAATCAACGTAGACTCAGACGGACGTCTTGCCATGACAGCTGCAATCCGCCGTGTATTCACAGAGCATCCTGACGAATTTGACCCACGCAAATACTTAGGACCTGCACGCGATGAACTTAAAAAGATGTATATGGATAAAAACATAAACGTATTTGGTTCAGCAGGCCACGCATTTGACAAATAATTGTCCCTTATTATATAGGTAATTATTAGGCAGATTTTCTATTTTTTTAGGAAATCTGCCATAATTTTTATACAGGAAGCTTTTATGTATTTATTTTTACTGACCTTTATTCCGCTTTCTATTCTATTTTTTACCCATATAGGTAGTAGCAACTCATGGAAAAATTTTATTCCCCAGATGATTTTTGCGCTTGTCATTGCAAGTGCAGTCTGTTGCATTAAGGAATTCTTCATCTTTTCTTTCTATATAAAGACAGACAGTTTTATAAAAAACTGCCTCCATGTTTTTTTTAAGGACTCTGCCCTCCCCTTTATAGCACTAGGGATATGCCACCTACTTTTATGCAAAGATGACTTTGAATATAAAACAGAGGCTTTTTTTGTTCTTTTAGCTTCATTTTACGCACTCTATATTCCCTATTTTGTGATTTCAGCTATGGAAAGAAATTCTATCTATTATCTTTTCTTTAAGCCTATAGTTTTTGCAGAGATGTCACTTTTGATAAGCCTGGTAATACCGCTTTTTTTAAATAAAAAGACAACAAAGAATACAAAGGAAATTATCTTACTTTCAGCCATAACAATGTTAATTTGCTTAGTACCAGCTGTTATTGAAAACCTTTGGTATTTTTCTATATTGAAAATTCTTTGGCTTATAGTATTTTGCATTTACACCTATGTATGCGGACTATTTTTTTATAAGAAATGTCTAAAAATACGCAATACAAGACTAGACAAAGATTAATAATTTCTGATAAAATAAACAATAATTGTAAAAAGAGCTTGCTAGATAGGCAGCTTTTGTGTTTACCAAACACGTAGGAGGATAGTTGGCAGACAATAGGGGAATGCGCATTAACGAGCAAATTCGGGTGCGCGAGATCAGACTCATTGATGATGAAGGTCAGCAGAAAGGTATTGTACCTACACTGGAGGCCCTCAAAATGGCAAGAGAGCGGGAGCTCGACCTTGTTGAAGTTTCTCCCAACGCGAATCCACCTGTTTGTAAAATATTGGATTTTGGAAAATACCGGTTTGAACAGGAGAAAAAACTCCGTGACTCCAAGAAAAACCAAAAGGTATTGAAGTTAAAGGAAATTCGTATGCAACCTAAAATAGGTGCAGGCGACCTTGACACAAAAGCCAAACACGTACAAGAATTCCTAGACGAAGGTGACAAGGTAAAAGTGACTATTCGCTTCCGCGGAAGGGAACTTGCGCACACAGACCTTGGTTTTGGAGTTCTTAAAGAGGTTGAAAACAGACTTACCCCCGGCTCTTATGTAATAGAAAAGGCTGCTGCAATGGACGGCAAGTTTATGTCTATGACATTAGGCTCAAAAGTCAAAAAGTAAGAGGTTTTAGTTATGCCTAAGATGAAAACAAAGAGAGCTGCTGCAAAAAGGTTCTCACTTACCGCATCAGGTAAAGTAAAGTACAAGAAAATGAATCTTCGCCATATTCTGACTAAGAGATCTCCAAAGCGCAAGATGCACTTACGTCATGCTGGTATTCTTTCTGAAGACACAGCAAAAAGCATCCGCAAACAGCTTCTTCCCTACGGTTGATTTTTAGGGAAAAAAAGAGATTTTTAGGAGTTAGAAATGAGAGCAGTAGATGGTACAAAAAGAAAGAACCGCCGTGCTAAAATTTTAAAGCTTGCAAAGGGTTTTTATGGTGACAGGAAGTCTAACTATAAGGCTGCTAAAGATGCAGTTGTAAAGGCACTTGACCACGCATATTCTGGACGCAAGCTTAAGAAAAGAGACTACCGCAGTCTTTGGATTGCCCGTATTAATGCAGCAGTTCGTGATGAAGGGCTGACTTACAGTCGCTTTATTAATGGTTTGGCAAAGGCCAATGTTACTTTAAACCGCAAGGCTTTAAGCAATATGGCTATTGAAGATCCTACAGCTTTTAAGGCTGTCGTGGAAGTTGCAAAAAAAGCTTTAGAGGCTTAACTTTAAGAGGTAGATGATGGTAACACTAGATCAAGTTTTGCTCTTACAGAAAAAGGTTGAAACCGCTGTTGCAAAAATCCGTGATTTAACATCACAGGTACAGCAGCTAAATTCTGATAATGATGCTTTACGTAGAAAATGCGCAGAGCTCACAAAGGCATTATCAGATAAATCGGAGTTGGTTACATCTTTGGAAAATGAGCAAGATAAGATTGAGTCTTCCATCATCAATGCTTTGAAGGAACTTGACGTTGTTGAGGATTCAATTCTTGGCAACGCAACTTCTTCTGAAGCAGAAGAAACAGTTTCTGAAAACAAAGTAGCAGAAGCTGAAAATACTACAGAAGCGGTAGAAGAGGAAGAAAAAGTTATTGACTATTCTTCTTCTGCTACTACTATAGAAACAGAACAAAAAGAAACAACAGATTCAGTTTCTAATGAAACAGGCTCTCTTTTTGAAAAGGCAGATGAAATAAACGCTACTGCTACAAATGAGGCTTCGGTAAATAGCCAGTTTGATATTTTTTAGCGCAAAAAAGGGGTTGCTTGCTTAATGGGAAAACTTAGGATTGACATCTTAGGAGAATCTTTTGCTGTTCAGGCTAGCGAAGATACTGACTATTTGAAAAAACTTCTTTCGTATTACAAAGAGATTACGAATGTAATACAAGAAGGGAGCCACGTAGCTAATCCATTACAAGCAAGCATTTTGGCAGGTATAAATCTTGTTGATGAGCTTTTTAAAGCTAGAAAACTAAACTTTTCTTCCAAAAAAGAGCTAGATGAAGATCAAACAGAGCGTATTACTTTGGAAATGATTGAAAAGATTGATGAAGTAATAAATTAAAGAGGTCTTATCTGAAAATTCTTGTTGATGCAGATTCTTTCCCTAGTTCTGCAAAAAATCTTTTACAAAAAAAAGCTATAAGATTAAATATTCCATTACTTTATTTTGCAAATAGGAATATTCCCTTTACCCTTACTAGTAAACTTTTTACTATGGTCTTGTGCAAGCAAGAAAGCGGGGCAGCTGATAATGCTATACTTGAAAAAGCAAATATAGGTGATTTAGTTGTGACAAGAGATATTCCCCTAGCTGCAAGGCTTATTGAAAAAAACATAAGGGTAATAAATGACAGGGGACTTTGTTTTAGCAAGGAAAACATTGCAGAGCTTCTAAAAGAAAGAGACTTAAGTATGCAAATGGCCGCTCTTGGAATTCAGACAGGTGGCAAAAAGAAAAAATCGTATGGGCCAAAAGAACTAACTGCATTTTCCCAATGTTTAGATAAAATTATTCAGCAGGAGTAAGGGTTGCATTTATAGCTTCTAGGCGGTCTCGTATTTGCATAAAGGCATCCACTAAATCGGGATCGAACTGCAGTCCCCTCTCCTTTTCGATTTCCTTAAAAGTATCGTCTACTGTCCAGGCTTTTTTATAGGATCGGATATGCCTAAGGGCATCGTATACATCAGCTAAGGCCACTATGCGGGCTGCAAGGGGTATATTCTCACCCTTAAACTCCTGCTCAAAAGGCGGAACAGGGCTACCAGGTTCAAAAGCCATATATTGCTCAAAGCGACCGGGATACCCCCTTGTATTTCCGTCCCACCGGTCATGGTGATGCAGGCAGACATCACGGGCCATTTCATCAAGTTCACTTTCGACAGGTGTAAAAATCTGGGCACCAATTATAGTGTGCCCCTTCATAATAGCCCGCTCTTCATCTGTTAAAGGGCCGTTTTTTTTCAAGATTTTATCGGGAATTGCAACCTTTCCAACATCGTGACACTTTGCAGCTAATTTTAGCGTATCCCTATATTTTGACCGAACATTTTCAGGAATATTTTTATTGGAAGCATAACGGTCATAAATTTCCAAGGCAAAAGAGGAAACCCGTTCTACGTGGGCTCCAGTTTCCTTTGGATCCCTATAACCTGCCATCCTTACTAAACGTTCAATCAACTGTTTTGTAAGATATGCATACTCATAAACCTGACCAACTGTAGTAGCAAAGTGGGAAATGTAAAACTCAGCATCACTATCAAAGGGAATAATTTGCCCCTCATTATTCTGGGCATTTATAATCTGCAGAATTCCCAAAACCTTACCATTGGTCATGGTGAGAGGCAAGGTCAGCATGGATCTAGTTTCGTAATTATTGTTCTTATCATTTTGGGAATTAAAATTATATGGGCGCGGAAAAGTTTTCTCTTTGTCAAGAAATTCCGGCATATTATAGACATCAGCAATATTTATAATCTTTTTATTAAGGGCACAATAACCTGCTATTGATTGAGATGTTGCCAGCATGGAAAAAGATGAATAAGGTATTTTCTCACCTGGCGCAAGTTTTTTTTGAATAGTTTTATTCAAACTGTAACGGATCGTAAGTTCCAAGCAAGACTCATCATAAGAGTAAATTGAACCTGCATCTGCATGGACAATTTCACAAGCAGCAGTTAAAATATTTTCAAGTAAAATATCTTCATCTTTTATTTCACTAAGTTGCTTTTCAATTTTTGTAATTTGTAGAAGCTTTTGCTCATGACTTTCAAGATTTTCTTTCATGTACCTGTTCCCACTTTTACTCTTATGGGTTTTATTTTAAAACAAAAAAACTAATTTTACAAGTAGTTTTATCAAAAAAGTCTAGTTGTAATTGTAAAAAGCCTTAAGGTTGTTCTTGCTTTTGAATCACGGAAAAATAAATGGGACCAGGTGCATGTTCTACACTAGAAGTACTGCAGGGAAGTATATGAAAGCCAACTTGAGTTTTTATGCACGATTCAAAGACTTCTAGAAGGCTTGCATATTGCCCCTGTAAATCAATATTCGATGAGGCTGAATCAAGATTTTCTATAAAAATACTCTTAACTTCTTCTTTTTCAACGAGGTGGGCATTTGAAAACTTCTTACATAATTTAAGAATAATTTTATCATTTTCTTCAGAATTAAGTGCACAGGTTGAGTAGACAAGGAAACCTTGATTTTTCAGAAGGCGCCAAGCTGAAGAAATTAGGGCCCACTGTTCAATAGACAATCGCTTTATACGGGAAGGAGACCAAAGATTAAGATATTTTTCATCTTTTAAAACATGACGTTCGCTAGAGCAGGGTGCATCGAGCAAAATAGCATCAAATTCACTTTTTAGGCGGTTACAGAGCGTGGCTGCATCAGAGCAAAGTAGCTGGGTTTTACGAAATCTATTTTCTGAAAGACTTTCTAAAAGAACCTTGTCAAGGCGCTTTTTGCGGTCAGCAGAGCGTTCGTTTGCTAACAATTGGGCATCTTCTGGCATGTTTAAAGAAAGGACAAGGCTTTTTCCACCCGGTGCTGCACACATATCAAGAACATTTAGGGCTTTTTTTACGGGCAGGCACAAGGCTGCGCAAACAGATGCAATATCCATAAAGTACGGAGTTTTATCTGCAAAAAAGACCTGCACATATTCAGGCTCGGTAAGCAATGAGGATTTTAGCAGTTGCCAGTTTGGAAAAAGAGCTGAATAATATGAATCAAAGGCAAGTTTTCCAAGAACTTTTTCTTTTTTTAAGGCTTGTTTCATCTAAAAATCCTTGCTACTATTGGCCGAAAGGGTAAAAGTTTTATTGTAAAAGTCCCTACCCTCTTTTTTGGCAATATTGAATTTTTCCAATCGCTCAGAAGGATTACCAAGCCTGTCTTGCAAACTTTGCTCTACGACAGAATAACTACCATCTTCGCCCTTTTTCAAGAGCAACTGGCCTGTCTGAATCTTAAAAAATAAAACTTTTTTCTGGGCCCGCTTTAATATAGTTGCAAAAGAAGGATTAGATTCTGCATAATCTGCCAAAAATTTTGCTACCTTGCCAAATTTTTTTTCACTAAGCATAATAACATCAACGCCTGCTTCTAGGGCTTGTAGAGCTGCTTTTTGAGGGGGGAAACCATTATCCTCTAGGGCTGCCATAAAGATATCATCACTTAGGACCAGGCCTTGAAAGCCCATACTTTGCAAGAGGGTATCGCCTACCCAAAAAGAGCTAAGGCAGGCAGGACTTTTTGAATCAAAAATAGATGTTCTAGCATGAGACATAAGCACAGCTGCTGGTTTTGACTGCAATATCAGGGAAAAGGGGGCTAAGGCAAATATATCTAAGGCATCTTTGGAAAGATCAATTTCTGGTAAACCCGTATGAGGGTCTATGTTGGTATTTCCAGGGAAATGTTTAATTGCAGAACCAACCCCGCACGACTGGTAGGCAGAAATAGCCACTATACTGTAGGCTTGGGTTTGTGAAAGGTTTCCAAAAGACCTGGTCTGTAGCATATCTTGATTCCATTCAGCTGAAACTTCTGCTACAGGGGCAAGATTCATTGTAAAACCAAGGGAATGTAGTTGCTGTGCTTGATATTTGTAAAGCTGATAGGCAGCTGCTGGTGAAAGCCTTGAAGCTACTGTCTGACTTGAAGGAAGATTACTGGTAATTCCAGACAAACGGTTTACATATCCACCTTCTTGATCTAAGGCTAAGTAAGGGCAAGGAATAGTATTGTCTTTGCAAAACTTTTCTATTGAGTTTGTAAAAGCTATTATTTTTCCGGCATCCTCTGCTAAGTTATATGAGAAAAAAAGGCAACCACCAGGGACTAGCAACTCTGTGCTTCCATCTGCGTTTTTATAGGATTCAACTGAATAATAGGTTTCAGAACCTTCTATGTTCACAAGAAAAAGCAAACTAAGCCGCTGGGCCTGTGTTAAAGATGATAAATACAAGTCTAAGGCGGAATCTAAGCTAGAAGAAAAAGTATAAGAGAAGTCAAAAGGAAAAAGAGGTTGTAAAAAAAATATAAGTGGGAAAAAAGTCAGCAAGAAAAATCTTTTCATAAAAGCAATTACGAGCCCTCAAAAACAAAAAAAAGGCCACCTACAATTCAGGCAGCCTATACATCAGACCAATTTAGTATGATTTTGAATCATGAGGTCTGTGGGTTTTCTTCATCAACTTGCGCTGCAAAGTCTTATTTTTGCGGTTAAGGATTGTTGAAGGCTTTTCGTAATACTCACGCTTTTTCCATTCACGGATAATACCTTCTTTTTCAACCATTCTCTTAAAACGCTTGATTGCCTTTTCAAGGTTCTCATTGTCGTCAACATTGATTGTTGCCATTGCTTTTTTCACCATCCTCACCTGTGAAGTATCGCAGGGAATTAGATTATGACAAAAATATGAAAAAGTGTCAATATAGACCTCAAAAAAAATTGCTGTTGCCGAATAAAAAAAAAAGCAGTATATTTAATGTAATAGACAGCCTCTATGCGAGGTGCTATATATTTTTTTTTCGAGGTTACGGTATGGCTGACGAAAATTGCAACAATCAGTGCTCAAATTGTTCAAAGGATTGTAAGAAAAGAGAAAATACCACTGACTTGCACGAAAAATTGCATGAAGGGTCTTCGGTAAAAAAAGTAATTGGAATTGTAAGTGGCAAGGGCGGAGTCGGAAAGTCGCTTGTAACAAGCCTGCTTGCCGCTAGAATACATAAAGATGGATTTAGAACTGCTATTTTGGATGCAGATATTACAGGCCCTTCTATTCCAACAGCCTTTGGTCTTAGCGAAGAAAAGGCAGAAGGGGCTGTTATGGTGGGTTCTGACGGGAAACAGCAGGAGTATCTAAAGCCGGTCGTAAGTGCTGGCGGGGTGCAAATAATGTCCATGAACTTTCTGCTTCATAATGAAACGGATCCTGTAATTTGGAGAGGACCGGTTATTTCTGGGGCGGTACGGCAATTTTGGACAGATATAGTGTGGAAAGATGTGGATTTTATGTTTGTTGACTGCCCTCCAGGAACAGGGGATGTTCCTTTAACAGTCTTTCAGTCCATCCCGCTTGATGGAATAATTGTTGTCTCTAGCCCCCAGCAGTTGGTGAGGGTTATTGTTGAGAAAGCTGTAAATATGGCAAACATGATGAATATTCCAGTTCTTGGCTTAATTGAAAACATGAGCTACGTAAAATGCCCCGACTGTTCAAAAGAGATCCACGTATTCGGAAAAAGCAATATCGAAGGTATAGCAAGAGACTTTGGTCTTGAAGTGCTTGCCCGTATTCCTATGGAGCAAGAAATGTCTGTTACCGTGGATAACGGAGAAGTTGAAAGTCTGCAAAGCGAATTCCTTAGCAGGGCTGTTGAAAAAGTTGAGGAGCTTTTAAAATAACAAAAGATGGTAAAGCTTATTTGCGGACCCATGGCAACTCTTAGTCATCAGGCATTCAGGATGCTTGTTGAAAGATTTGGAGGCTGCGATGAATACTTTACAGAAATGATAAATGCCCCTTCACTATTAAACATGGGACCATTTGAAAAGTTTTATTTACTAGATGGTCCCGAACCTAAAAAAATCGTTTGGCAGCTGACAGGCAATAAAAAAGAAAAACTTGCGGAAGCCGCGTATTTTCTTGCAGCTAAAAACGGAATAGGAATTGATTTGAACATGGGCTGCTGTGCGCCTCAGATCTATTCAACAGGTGCAGGTATTGCTTGGATGCTAAAAGATCTTAAGGAAACAGAAGCAACAGTAAAAGCAGTAAAAGAGCGGCTTAACGACTATGAGAAGGAAACAGGGAAACACGTCAGGCTGAGCGTAAAATGCAGGCTGGGGGGAGAAGACTTTACAGAAAAGTCTTTTTTTAATTTTGCTGAAGTTTTAGTAAAGAATGGCGTAGAACTAATAAGCCTGCATCCTAGAACAATCAAGGAAAAAGAGCGAAACCTGCCCCGTTGGGAATGGGGAAAAAAGTTATACGAGCACTTTGGAAAAAAAATCCCCGTATACTTAAACGGCTGCATAAAAGATGAGACTTCTGCAAAAAAAGCATTAGCTGCTTTTCCTGAAGTAGCCGGACTGATGATTTCTCGTGCGGCAGCGCAAGAACCTTGGATTTTTGCAAGGCTTAGCGGAAAAATCTTAGAGCAAAGCCAAATCGATGCAGAGGAACTTGCACTTGCATTTATAGATTATGTAGAAGAGTTTCAACCTAAGGAATTTTACAAAACTCGGTTACAACGTTTTTTTTCGTATTACTGTAAAAACTTTTCTTTTGCCCATTACTTTTCAATACAAATGCTGAACTGTAGCACTTTAGAGGAAAGTAGAAATAGCGTAAAAGAATATTTTGCTAAGCAAGGCAGTGATAGAATTTTGCAGATAAAAAAGGAGACTGATTATAAAAATGAAGAATAAACTTTTTCTTTTGCTATTGTTTTTTTTATGCTTGACTGCATTTTCTTTTAGCCAAGAAAGTAACGGCATCCGCGTAGAGAAAATCGGAAGCTACAAATGTGGCAGGCAACCCAAGCAGGTTATTTTTTCACCTGACGGAAAGTTTATCATAATGCCCCTATTAGACGATACGGGATTTGACATTTTCAGTCTTGAAGAGAAGAAGGTGATAAAAAGAATTAATCCTCCGAATTCAAAAAAAGTAGGTTTTGCTGAAGGACTTTTTATTCCAGAAAAAAATATTTTTTTAGTTTCTCAAATGACATGCGCAAACCTTTATGAATATTCATATCCAGATTTTGTTTATAAAAGAACAATTGCTACAGAAGGAGTCTGGTCAAAGTTTATTGCTTGGTCAGCTGAAAAAAATATATTAGCTGTTTCAAATTGGGTGTCAAATGATATATCTATTATAGATTTTGATTCTGGCAAAATGATAAAAAAAATAAAAACTGGTAAAGCACCACGAGGTCTTGTCTTTACAGATGGGGGGAAAAATCTGATAAGCCTTTCTTTTGATTCAGGGATAATTGAAAAGTTTAACCTAGACACATACACCCGTACAGACTACATAAGTATACCTAAGGCTTGTATGCGGCATATCGTTCTTTCTGAAGACAAAAAATATGCTTATGTAAGCGATATGTATAATTGCAAAATCTATAAGATAGATATGAAGACTTTTTCAATACTATCTTCTGCAAAAGTTTATATAAATCCAAATACCATTGACATTTTAAAAGTAAAAGGTAGGGAATACCTCTTTGTTTCTACACGCGGTCCTAATAATAAAGAGGATTATACAAAGCGGAGCCCTTCAAATGGAAGGATCCATATCATCAATACTGAGAATATGAGCATTGTAAAGACATTCGAAGGGGGAAACCAACCTACAGGCCTGAACATAAGCCCAAACGGTAAAATCCTTTGCTTCTCGAACTTTCAGGATGAAAACATAGAACTGTATTCTATTGAATAAAGGCAGGGCCTACTCTCGTTGGTATAAGGACACCCCCGAAACGAGTTCGGGGTGACGCTATAGTGGGCAAGCCCTATTGCTTAGAGATTATCAAAGAAACCTTTTGCTGCAAGAAGTTCTGCATTAAGAATTCCACCTAAAGCAGCACCTCTTTTTGTGTTGTGGCTAAGAGCAACGAATTTCACGTCAAAAACATTGCACTTTCTAAGCCTACCTATAACACAGGCCATTCCCTTTTGAGTTTCCCTGTCCCGCCTTGGCTGAGGACGGTTTTCTTCATGGCGAACAACTATTGGTTGGTCTGGAGCAGAAGGCAGTTTTAGTTCTTGTGGCAAAGATCTATAGGAAGTCCAAACCCTTTCTATTTCTTCAAGAGAAGGCTTCTTATCTTCAGGAAGATCAAATTCAAGGTTTACTATAGCCGTATGACCATCAATTACAGGAACACGGGTACATGTTGAACTTACGAGAGGCCCTGCTGCATTTTCAATCTTACCGTTAGAAACCTTTCCTAAAATCTTAAGGCATTCTTTTTCTGTTTTCTCTTCTTCCCCACCAATAAAAGGAACGATATTATCTATCATGTCATAAGAAGGAACTCCAGGATAGCCTGCCCCACTTACAGCCTGCTCTGTAGTAACAATCATTCTTTTTACGGGATAACCGGCCTGAATTAAGGCATGAAGGGGCATCATGTAAGTCTGCAAAGAGCAGTTTGGTTTTACAGCAATAAAGCCCTTGTCCCAGCCGTGATGCTTTTGCTGTTCTTTTATGACGTCAAGATGGGAATAGTTTATTTCTGGAACCAACATAGGAACATCTTCTGTCCAGCGGTTAGCAGAAGCATTGCTTACAACAGGAATTCCTTCTGCAGCATAGGCTTCTTCAAGAGCCTTTATGGCATCCTTGCTCATTTCCAAAGCGCTAAAAACAAACTTGCACTTTCCAAGAGCTGCCTTTGCATCATTTGCGTCTTGAACGGTTAAATCTGCAACATCACAAGGAATATCTGCACCAATAAGCCAACGGTTTGAGACAGCTTCTTTGTAAAGCTTTCCAGCTGAGCGGGGAGAGGCTGCAACATAGGTTACGCGAAAATATGGATGGTTTTCAAGCAACTTGATATAGCGTTGCCCTACCATTCCAGTAGCACCTAAAACACCAACATCTATTTTTTCCATACATTTCTCCTAAAGATTACAAATTACATGTTGCAATAGCTGCCTTTATCTGCTCTTTTGCAGAATCTTTTGGCTCTACAAGAGGAAGACGAAGAGAACCTGCGCTCATACCCTTTAAGTTCATGGCGTACTTTATGCAAGATGGATTTCCATCGCAGAAAGCTGCCCTAAAGAAGGGTTGCAGGCGGTAATGAATCTTTCTAGCTTCCGCAAATTTTTCTTCAAGACAATCATGTACTAATTCTGTCATAAGCGAAGGAATCATGTTAGTAACAACAGAAATGACCCCATCTCCACCAGCGGCAAGAAGAGGAAGGGTAAGACCATCATCCCCACTTAACACTGAAAAATCAGGGTGTTTAGAAGCAACTTTTTCTATAACTTCCATCATCTGATTAATATTACCGCTAGCCTCTTTTACACCGGCAATGTTAGGTAGGTCAGCAATACGCTCAAGCAGGGGTACGCTGATATTTTTTCCTGTCCTTCCCTGAATATTGTACACAATAATCGGTATGCCGACTTTTGAAACAGCCTCAAAATGGCGGAATATTCCCTCATCACTTGGCTTGTTATAATAAGGGGTTACTACCAAAGCATAATCAGCACCCTTATTAGCGGCACGGTCAACGTAGCGGACTGCATCGCGGGTACAGTTACTGCCGGCTCCAATTACAACTTTTACATCACGTCCTGTTTTTTTGTTAAAATCTTTTATAAGAGGAAGAGCAATATCAATAATTTTTTCTTCTTCATCTTCT
Source organism: uncultured Treponema sp. (assembly GCA_905236465.1). Taxonomy (GTDB): domain Bacteria; phylum Spirochaetota; class Spirochaetia; order Treponematales; family Treponemataceae; genus Treponema_D. Next base: position 1,862 of record CAJOQA010000003.1, on the reverse strand, counting down.
GTAAGGGTCGGGGTTTCACCACTTGTTCCCAAAGGCAAAAGACCATCTATTCCAGATTCAAGCTGAAAAGAGACATTTCTACCAAAACCATCATAGTCAACATCACCATTTGACTTCATGGGCGTAATCATAGCTGTAAAAGAACCTTGCAGTTTGGACATATTAACTCCTAAAAGCAAAAAATTGCATTTTCGGCATAAGTATTGCATAAATTTACATTTTAGGCAATAGGTGACTTTGTGAATGAAACGTAAATTTTTCATAAAAATATCAAAAAAATGCAAAAACTCATTGACAAAAAACAAGGTAAAATTTACAGTTATAATACAATTCAACACTTAATAGAATTTTTAAGGGGTACTCTCATGCTCGACGATGCAGATTTTCTGGAATTCGCTTCAATAACAGGTTTTGACGACAATTACGACGACGACATTGACGATTCTGATTATGATGACGAAGACGATGATTATTCTGACTACGATGATGACGATTATGACGAAGACGAGGATGATTATGATGACTTTGATGATTTAGAGGATTCTGACGATTTTGATGAACCCTTTGATGATCAAGAAGCAGAGGACGGTTATGACAACCGTCGCCCCGATTTTGATGATTATGGTTATAATGATGATTCAGATGAGGATGATTTAGAAGAGTAAAGAACCTTTCCTCCATGCCAGAGTTTTTCTAGTTCATAGAAAGATCTGGCATCCTCAGACATAAGATGAATTACAATATTTCCCAAATCGATTAGATTCCACTCGTTTCCCTGTTCTTGCTTATTTTTAGTCTTGTGAATTTCTAAATCATTTTCGCTGATATAATCTTTAACAAGTTTATAAAGACCTTGCCACTGTGTGCTACTTGAAACCGTTACAAGAATAAAATAATCAGTCCAGCTATTAAGGCCGGTAAGGTCCATGAGTGTTACATCGCTTCCCTTTCCATCTTCCATAAGTTGTGTAAGTTCACGAGCTTTTTCTTCAGTTGTTTTTTCCATATATTAATTCTCCAAAGCTTCTTCTTCTTTAGCCCCTGTATAGCCACCCCTAACATAGCGACCATCCCAGTCTTTGCCAAGAATAAGAGTAAAGTCTACATCCATACCTGTGCCATCGTCTCCAGAAAAAGGGTCTACGGCTTCAATTTCTATATTTTTACAGGTTATAAAATCAGCAAACGTACGGACAGGAGCAGAATCTCCGATGTGGCTGATAATCAGCGTATGTTCATAATAATCAGAGGAAGAGGTATTTCCAAAGTTAAAAATCTCATAGCCCATACCCTGCAAAAGATAAGCTGCGTTTCTTGCTGAACCAGAAACATCAGTTCCATTCAAGACTTCTACTACATAAACACGATTACCTTCTTTTGTATCTTCAGAAGCAAGGGAGCTTATTGTTGTTTTTATAACATCTTTAATAAGCTGACCACTGTCTTGAAGGAACCAAAGGCGCTGGCCACTAGTTGTCACACGAAAGTTTCCCTGAGGGTAAAAGGGAGCTAAGCCGTCAGTGTTTATATTTGCAATAAGCTCTACTAACTTGTAAAAGGAATCAGAGTCAACATTTGAATCAAAAAGCGAAACGTACTTTTTAAAGTTTTTTTTGCTGAACATCTGCTTCCTGTTTTCATTTATAGCAGAAAGCAATGAAACTATAACGCTTTGCCTTCTGTCATCAAGTTCACTTTCACCTTCCCCTTCTAGCAGGTAAGTCATGTATGTTTTTATCTTGTCCCCATCAAGATTTATCTGACCACTAGGCAAAAGCCACCTTTCCCCTGCAGGAGAAAGAGAGTCCACGGGGGCAGAAATAAAGAGGTTTAAGCCCCCCAACATATCCGTCAGTGTGCTT
>CAJOQA010000002.1 GCA_905236465.1 uncultured Treponema sp. | reverse complement strand
CAGTTCCCAAGCATCCCCCGGAACTGAATCATACAAAGTTGTAATAACGCCATGAACACCAGGCACCTGACGAATCTGCTGCAAAGTAACGGAATCAAACCCAGTTCCGTACCAACGTAATGTCATTTCCATATCATCACCTCTAAAATAAAAAAGGTGGGATATAGACTCGAGCAAATCTCCAAAAATAGTCCACAGGACTGTTTTTGGGGATTTGAACAATCTAAATCCCTCGGCTTCAATTCGTCGCTTTCGCTCCTCATTTCCGCCTACCCCCTCTGCGGGGACACCCCGCAACGCCCCGCTGCAGGTCTTGCATTTTTCGATTAAAGTATATCATTACTTAATTTATTTATCAACTAAAATACTTGCATACTAGTATAAAAGTTTGTCATCACGCTGAAAACCAGTCTTCTACATGCAGAAAAGATTTCTCTCTGATTGCCTCAAAATCCGCTGTATTATGAGTAACAAGAATCATTCCGTTAGAAATGGCGGTAGCAGCAATCTGGGAATCATAAAAAGGCAGAGTTTTTCCTTCTTTTTCTGCAATGCTCTGCATTTCACCGCAAATTCTGGCGGAAAATTTGTCGTAGGATATTACTTCAACATTATCTTCAAGTTTATCCAAAAAATCTTGAATGGCAACCTTTTTCTTCCCCTCAGGCATACGAGTCATTCCTCTGATTAATTCCTGCCAGGTAATTGCAGAAATAGCACAAAGTTCACTTCTAACGTTGTAGAAATTTATAACCTGCATATCAGGTCTTTCTTTTGTAAATTCTGAAACGATATTTGTATCAAGTAAATAAGTTTTTTTCATGCTCTAAACCTCTTTATAAACTATGCCCATGGGTCCTTTGAATAATCAGGACATTCTCTTGATGGCTTTATAAAATCAAGACCTACATCATCAATCACATCAGCGTATTCTTCCCGCCATTTCCCAAGCCAGAAATCTTTCTTTGGCATCCTGTTTTCATACTCACTATAGCTGATAATAACTGCGACCGGCTTATCATAACGGGTAAGCTCCACAACCTCGCCCTCTTCCGCACATTTTACCAAGGCAGAAAAATTATTGCGGGCATCATAAATAGAAGTTCTACACATAGAATCCTCCTTATTGAATCATTCTTTATTCAAAAGGATTATAACATGAGGAGATAATTCTAGTCAACTTAAAATTTGTTGGCTAACATTTTAAAAGAGATTGACCTGTACGAAAAAGTCCTTTCCGAACAGGTCAATAAGACAGGAATTAACTATGATGTTTCGGAAGCAAAACTAGAAAACTCTAACATCAAATATTTTTATACTTCGGTCTGCTTTTACTCCGACGTTGTTTCCGTAAATACCAATTGATTTAATTTCGTTTTTATCAAACTTTCGACATACTGACCATTCTTCAAACTTCAATTTTGAATATGGAATCGTTATTTCCGAAACTTTTCCATTCTTTGTAGGAAATTCATACCTATAAGAAGAGGAATTATTATTGTCGTACAGGACAAAAGAAACGCTCCAGATTTTTCCATCTCCTATAACCTTGAATTTTAAGGTATCGCCCTGTGCAAGAAAAGACTGCATCTGAGGATTTGACCAGCAGGCTGCTGCCCAATAGTCACTCCAATCAGACTTCTGAGCACCTGTATTCCCGGAAATTGAAATACCTTTATAATGGCTGCCCTCAAATTCAAGCTCAGTGTCAGAAATCACCATAGTTCCCTTTGTCTTGTGTGCCTCAAAATTAGCAGAATTTTCAAAAGGATTTTCACTGGAGGCTAGTGAATAATTATCATATTCCTGATAATCACGCTCAACAGCTGCCTTTACTGCCGTAGAAACTTTTTTAGGAGAAGACTGAACGGCATCAGATGCCTTTACCTCTTTTGTATCGGAAGTATTTTTGGAGGCTGCTCCAGACACCAGCTTATTTGCATTCAGGATACCCACAGACTTATTAATATTTTCATTTACAATTGCAGAGCCTGTAGACTTAATATAAATGCGCACGCTCACCACAAATACATCAAAAGAATTCTTTGAACTGCTTTCAATAATCCTGTAGGTAATTTCACCTTCAAAATCATCATTAGAACGGGCTTCTTCCACAGTCTGATATTCAGTTTTTACATCAGCATCATTCACCACATAGTTTCCGTTATAAGTATACGACACCTGCCTGTCCAGAGACTTTATGCTCACCGGCCAGTTTTTAGGCTTTGACTCAGCATCAAAAGCCCCCAGCATAACCTGAACGGAATTTCCGCTTAAAGAAAAAGTAGTGTTCTGCAAGTCCTTTATCAGTTTGTCTTTCTGAATTTCCACCTGCTTAGCCTGATTATCATAACTGATGCTTACCGATTTTTCCACGCCGCCAAGCTCCGTATCACGTTTTTTTACAACTGAATTCACTGCCTCATTTATCCTGGCATCATATTCAGCCTTGCTTTCCCACGGATTTTTTGCTTCTGCAGTAATTTCATTCAGCTGACTCTGATAAGAAGCATAAATTCTGGAACTCTGATTCTGAACAGCCTTAGACTTATCTTTTTCTATAGAAGTAAGTTTACGCTGGCAGCGCGCAATAGCATTCAGAAAATCTTCTGCTGTATTCATTTCCATATCATCACCAAGAAGTTCCGTCAGCCGTGAAGTTTTTGTGATGGAATACGATGTCAAATAAGGAATTTCACCACTTTCCACATTAGTTACTTGAATGGTGAACTGAAGCATTCCGCCCAGCTGGTCAAATGCACCGTAAACCAAAAACTGTGCTCCAAGCCTGTTGCCAAATTCCACCATGGAATCATCACTAACGCTTCCTGAATACTGATATTCAACCTCTGCATTCACAAGAGACATATTCTTTTCATTACGCTCTATTACTGTAAAAGTCCCCCTCTGCATCAGTTTTTTTACAACTTCCTGAGCAAGATAGGAAGAAAGTTCCTTTGAGTCCGAAAAGAATGTCGCAACGGCAATCTTTGATTTTGAAGGAACAACAGTTGAAATTTCTTTAGACGATTTTTCTATTGCCACAGAAAGGTCTACTGTATTCTGCGCAAAAACTGCCGTAAAAAGAAATAAAACACAAGCAAAAGAAATTCTTTTTTTCATAATCCGATACCGTAACTATTATCTTTCTAACTCACGCTCTGCCCAGACTCTATTTTCTGTCATGGCAGACTCTATTCTGGATTTCATTTCTGCTTCAGCCTCATTTTTTGCTTCAACAAGGCCAAGTGCACGGGCAATCTGATAATCAAACTGCTCCTGGTCAATTGCATAAACCACAAAATATTCGTAAATATCTTTGTTAGAATCTTTGTCTTTATCAATTACGCGAGTAAGAGTCCAGAAATCCATTTCCTTGCTGAAACCGTTTATTTCTGTCTTGGAGAAAGTTGCAACAAGTTCATCCATAAAGTTTTCTGAAAGACCAGAATCCTTTGAACCGGAAAGTTCACCACCAAAATTCGCAGAAACAAAATTGCTGATGCTTCTTGCAAGCGTTGCCTGAACGTTAAAGTTATTCACCCAAGATTTCAGCAAATCAAGATTACGTCCCTGAGCTTCTGCACAAAGAATCTTTTTCTTACTAAGATTAGGTAATTTTGAAAGAGATTTATAATCTTCTTCAACAGCATCAATCACCCAGTCTGGAACTGTGGCTCCAACAGACGCACCTTTCCAGTCTATAATTTCACGTTCAACATGCTTTGACACCTTAGGTGCAGAAGCTCCCGGCTTTTCTGCAGCAGGTGTACTTCCACAACTGCTAAATCCTAAAACAGCTACCACACAGACAGCTCCAAACATTAATCTAATTTTTTTCATAAGATCCCCCTAGTTATATAATCTATTAATAAATTAAACTATTTAATTTCCACACCGATTTTGTAATAGCCATAAGCATAAGAAGAGAAAGCACAACAATTCCTAAAAAAACTTTCTTCATTTTTGCCTCTTCTAGATTTTTAATTTTTAATATGGATTTTCTGTTCAAATTCACTCATAAAAGTTGCCTGCAATTCCTTTGAAATTTCCTGATAAGCCCTGCGGTATGCCATTGATTCTGACGGGGCTCCTTTTTTGGGGAAATTCCGAGAAAAGGAAAAAATTACATCTCCAGTACCTGTTGCAACATTCACACTGAGCCCGCAATAAAGAAAAACTCCTGCACTGGTCTCTGTTTTATCAACAGTCACTTTTACTGGAAGAAGGCAGACTCCATTTTTCTGGGAAACTGCATAGCCGTTATCTTCCAGCAAATCAGAAAGTGTTCTTAAAATCATTTCTTCATAATCATTTTCTACATCAATTTTAAAAATCAGGTTTGATTTTGAAATGTTATAGGCATTCTTAATGCGTTCAAAAAGGATTTCTGTTTCTGCAAAATAAGAGGGAGAAACCTTTTTTACCAGTCGGGCCATTTTTACAAGTTCTTCCGTAAGTTCCGCAACAGGAAGTCCCAGAGAAGCAGCCTCATATCCAAAAAGAGGATTGTTATAGTCTTCCGCAAGCAGCAGCAGAGAACGCATTGTTGATTCATTCAGCTTTATCCGCTGAGAATATACTTCAAATGCTCCATCCCGCTCTATAAAGGCAAGAGTGGTAAACTTTTTATCAACTATAAATCCCTGTGCAAACTGAACTCCAAAGAATTCTGACTGGGAGGTTACATGTGCTTTTTCACTAATCTGGGTATTCTTAAAAACTGAATAGTCATCACCACTTTCAGTTTCATTGTAACGCTTCAACAAATCATTGCAGACTTCCGTAGTTGTCTGAAAATAAAGAGAAATAGATGCAAGAGCCGCAGTTTCGGCCTCCTCTCTCGTGTCACCTTCCCCAACTGCCGTAATATAAAAATCAGATGGATATACGACAGACTGATGAAGATACCATTCGGGCACCTTTTGTGCAAACACCCCCCATGCACAAAATAACAGAAAGCTTACTGAAATAAAAAACTTGTATTTTTTTACAAACATGAATTCAATGCCTTTTATAATTACATAAATATCACTTTAGTGTTATTTATGTAATTATATATCACTAACTTAGTACCGTCAATTAAAAAATGACACTATAGTGGTATTATTTTATAATGGATTTCAGAACCAGACTTAGAGACCAGATTGACTATTTGGGACTAAGAGACAAAGAAGTTGCGGCAAAAGCAGGAATTACAAAACGTGCTATTGATACTTATGTTGGAGCCAGAAATTGTATGCCCTCTGCTGATGTGGCAGTCCGTCTCGCAAAAGTTCTAGGAGTTTCAGTTGAATGGCTTGTTACAGGAGAAACTGACGTTCCAACAGATGATGATTTGAAGACTCTTATACATAATTTTTCTCATTTAACTCCACACGACAAAAAGACACTTCTCAAAATGTCGTTTGTGATGAATGACAGTTCTGATACAGACAAATAATCACTCAAAAAGCCCTTTAATTCTAGTAAAAGCCTTAGAATTAAGAATCTTGTTTTTTATGTTTTCAGAAAGGTAATTTTGATTCAGTTTCTTTTTGGAATATTTTAGAAAGGAATCCTTTGTTTTTTCTGAAAGAAGAGATGTGAAGAATTGTTCCCAACTGAT
>CAJOQA010000001.1 GCA_905236465.1 uncultured Treponema sp. | reverse complement strand
GGTGCTAACTGGATGACGCGCCCGCTGGCGCGGGGCGCTTACCAGTTAGTGCTTACATTTAACCGGTCCCAGAGCGTAGTCGAAGGGGAGCGTAGTTGAGTGGACGAAACATCTATGCCCTATATCCAAAAGATATGTTTTTTGCTAAAATAAAGTAAACAACCCAAAAAAGGAGTTATCAAATGGCAAAGAAAAGTAATTCACTTTTGTCCTATCTCTATCTTATCGGAATGGCCCTGGTCATCATCGGGTCTTTTTTACCACTTACCACTGCATTAGGCGGAAACATAAAGGGGGCATCGGCTTTTTCAGTAATCACTTCAAAAAACTACGGAGGAATTATTAAAGTTGGCTCAATACTTGCACTTCTTGGGGCCGTGGCAGGTGCGGTTCTATGCTTTATAAAAGTTGGCAAGGCTGGCTTTTACAAACTGATAGCCCTAATTGTTTCAGTTTGTGGGGGCTTGTATGTATTTTTTAACATCAGCAAAGCTGGCAGAAAAATACTTTCCGGCCTGTCAAAATCAGGCTTCTTAAACTTTGGCATAGGCTTCTACGTAATCCTCATAGGCTGGATTCTAGCAATAGTAGGTTTTGCCCTAAGCAGAGAATAGACTTATAAAACTTTAAAGGCAGGGGACTTTTTAGCCGAATGTAAAAGAGATGAATAAAGCAAAACTTATTAAAAGCCCAGTAGTCCTTTTACTGGCATTAGTCATATTTACAAGTGCCTGTCCCCTTCCCGCCCAGGTTTCAAAAGAAAGGCAGAAACTCATAGATTTTTCCCTTGAGCTACGCGGTTGCCCCTACAAGTATGCGGGCAACAGCCCTAAAGGTTTTGACTGCTCAGGCTTTGTTTCCTACTGCGCAAAAAACGCCCTAAACAAAAACCTTTCAAGATCATCTGGGGACATGTACATTCAAGTAGACCACATAAAAAAAGCAGACCGTGAACCAGGCGACTTAGTGTTTTTTGCAGTAAAGAACGCAAAGGGAATCTACCACATAAGCCACGTGGGCATATACCTAGGGCTCTACACAGGAGACGGGCCCCTGCATGGCAAGCGCATATTCCTCCACGCAGCAAGCGATGGCCCCCAAACCGGAGTCATCGTAAGCGACATGGAAGAAAAATACTGGAGCAATCACTTCTACGGCTACGGCCGCTTTTTAGAACCCAGCACAAGGGACTAAACTGTGCCGCCACCCAGAACTTAGCGGTATGTCACCCTGAACTTGTTTCAGGGTCTACTAGCCTTTCCCCCTATTCCACAACCTTATAGGCCTTGCCGTCAACAAGGACATAAGTCTCACCGTCAACAGTAACCTTCTTTACTTCAGGACTAGCGTCATTTTCCACAGGCTCTGTTTTATTTTCAACAATAAAAACGATATCCCTGTCGTCACTGTAAACCTGCGTTATCTTCACATTCGCATTGTGCCGGGCAAAATCAAAGTGGAAAATCACCTTGTTCTTATTGTTCTTAGAAAGATTTCCAGAAAGCCCAAAGAACTTCTTAAACTCATCTTCCATTTCATCGTCATAGTAGCCCTTAAATTCCTTCTTCTCACCACATTCAAGCCTGCTGATCTTTCGCATCTCATGAGCATTCCCCATAATCTCAACAACACAAGAAATTCCAGAAAGCTCGTAAGAAGAATTGTTCACCAGCTTTATTTCCTCAGTCACCTTGTTCCGTGCAAGATCAGAAAGGCTAGTCGTATATGAATGGCTACCATCATCTGCAATAGGGGCTTTAAAACCATTTGCAAAAATCACCAAAGTGAACAGGGGCAACAAAAACAGAACAGTAAAAATCTTTTTCATCTATTTATCATCTCCGCCAACATACACACCCCCTCCACCATAGCCTTATGCTCTTCAGGAGCAATCCTAGCGTAGAGAGAATCAGGGGTGTCACCGGCAAGAACAGGAACTTTTTTCTGCACAAGAATACGGCCTGTATCGCAACCTGAATCAACTAAATGTACAGTGCAGCCACTTTCCTTTTCGCCAGCAGCAAGAACAGCCTCATGCACATTGTGCCCCCACATACCTACCCCGCCAAACTTAGGCAAAAGAGCAGGATGCAAGTTTACAATTCTATCCGCATACTCCTCAATGATTTTCCCCTTAAGCACAGAAAGATACCCTGCAAGAACTATAGCCTGCGCCTTGTATTCCCTGCACAAGTCAAGCATGGCATCGCTTACGGCTTCCCTTTTTTCATCACGGTCAGCAGCCTTTGCGGCATCCGGCCCCATAACAGAAAAAGGACTACGCACAAAAGAAGGGATACCCGCCCCCTTAGCCCTCTCCAAAGCATAAGCTGCCTTAGTGTTAGAAGCCACAAGCACAATCTTATAGGGGCAGTCAGCATGACTTTTCTCATAGTCAATCAAAGCCTGCAAATTAGTACCGCCACCAGAGACCAAAACAGCAATATTTAGCAAAGCCATCAGTCAACAAACTCCGTAAGCTTCTTGTTGCCCTTAAATTCACCCTTAATCACATCGTCAATCTCAGCAACAAAACCAATCTCGTAAGCCTTCATATCAGGAATACCGGCCTTATGGTACTTCTTTGCATTCTTATTAAAAAGAGACAAAATGTCAGCAGCATCCTTTTTGCTAACCGCAAGAACAAAACCAATGCCCATATTAAAAGTTGAATAGACATTAGCAGGATCAGCACCGCGGCGAATCAGCTCATCAAAAATAGCAGGAACATCCCAACTGTTCTTTTTAATCTTCAAGCCCAACTGCTTCTTGCCAGCCTTTGCATGGGGCAGCATACGGGGCAGGTTCTCATAAAAACCGCCACCGGTTACGTGGACCATACCGTGAACAGAAGAGCGGAACTTCTTAAGAACTTCCATAACAGGCTTAACATAAATGCGGGTAGGAGTCAGCAAGGCCTCCCCTATAGTCCCCTTCTTCTTGCCGTCAACAATAAAGGGCTCATTAAAATCAGAAACAAGGCGGCGGATTAAAGAATAACCGTTTGAATGGGGACCGGTAGAAGAAAGACCGATTAAAACATCCCCCTTCTTAACCTTGCTACCGTCAATCATCTCAGACTTTTCGCCAACACCGACACCAAAACCTGCCAAATCATACTTACCGTCATCATAAAAATCAGGCATCTCAGCAGTCTCACCGCCAAGCAAAGCACAACCAGTCTCAACGCAGCCGTCAGTAACCCCCTTGACCAAAGCGGCAGCCACTTTTGAATCAAGCTTACCACAAGCAATGTAGTCTAAAAAGAAACTTGTCTGAACGCCAGAGCACAGAATGTCGTTCACACTCATGGCAACACAGTCAATTCCCACAGTATCGTACTTTTTCATCTTAAAGGCAATGTCAAGTTTTGTTCCAACCCCATCAGTACCGCTGACCATTACAGGATTTTTCAATCCCTTTGGAACCGCAAACATACCGTTAAAGGCACCGATATCAGTCAAAACCCCCTTGATTTTTGCCCTTTCAGACTGCTTCTTGTAAGAATCAACAGCCTTGTACCCTTCATTAACATCAACACCGGCATCCTTGTAATCAACAACCTTCTTCATTTAGACCACTCCTAAAAATCTGCGTTAAAACTTCCCCGATTATACCACATCGCGTTTTTTTATACAAACCCTCAAAGGCACTTTCACCCATCCTCTTTTCCTTCTTGGCCGGCACTTTTTTCCCCTCAAGCAAAATCACAACAGTAAGAGTCAGGCCAGCATAGAACGCCCTTGCGCACTTCGCTATCGCTCATAGCCCTACGGGCTACTAAAGGTGCTCCACGGCGGCCTCACTGGTATGCAGGAAGACTTATGCAAACTTACCTACTATATAGTAGGTAACACAGAAAGCACCTAATCCAAGGGGTATAAAATGAGAAATACAAAACATGCTTTTATATTGATACATATAGTTTTGACTATAACAATGACGGCTTTTGCGCAGACAAACTTGAAGATTGTCACCCCGCTTTTTCAGGCTACAGATGTTTCAGAGGAGGATGTTTCAAAGTATGCGTTTGCAATGCGCGGCAAAGCAGAGATTGTGGACAGAAACAGCTTCAAGCTGCTTGTTGAGGAGCAGAATTTCCAGTCGAAGGACTGGGCAAGCAAGGAGGGACGGAAGCAGCTGGGGATGCTGAACGCGACGTATGAGGACAGCAACATAGACGATGTGAGCGAACTGTTCAACAAAATGGCAGACATCTGCGAATACCTTGCTTCACGGAGCGACGGTACAGCAGAAAATAAGATTACGGAAAAGAAAAGCGACACAAGCGAAAAAACGGCAGCGGCGAAAAAAGAGGAAGAAAAGTTTACGGCGCAATACGAACTGGGCGATACTGGGCCAGGTGGCGGTTTGGTATTCTTTGTATATGATGATACTTGCTTCGTCCATACAACTTTCCAGTTTGGATATGGAAAATACAACACGCGAGAAATTATAAATAAGTCGCACAAAAAAACAATAACAACTTCAAATTGTGCTGCGCTTGCCTGTTACCGTTACAAAACTTCAACAACGCGAGAAGGAGATTGGTGGCTTCCAAGTAGTGATGAAATGACCGTATTGTATCTTGCTGTTAAGTATAAACTAAGCGATATTCTATACGCCCCATTTAAAAAGCAATTGACCTTCTGGACATCAACACAAGATAACAGATATGAGGCTATAGGTTGGAATATCACCATGAGAGCGCTGGTTCCAAGAAAAGATTGGAAATTC